>NZ_JBJGED010000014.1:0-188751 GCF_045062745.1 Paenibacillus sp. HJGM_3 | reverse complement strand
AGCAATAAGGCCAGGATGATGGACGCCGGGAAAGCGAACACCAGCTCGTACAAGCTGAGCAGCAGCGTATTGCGCAGCAGCCGCCAGAAGTAATAGCTGTGGAAAAAATCCAAAAAGTGTCGGAATCCCACCCACGGGCTGTCAAGAATGCCAAGGCCCGGCGAGAAGTCTTTGAACGCGATTTGCAAGCCGTACATCGGCGCATAATAGAAAATAATGTAGTAGGCCACGACGGGCAGCAGCATGAGATAGACGTATTTGTTCAGTTTGAAATCGCGGATCGTCCGGTATCTCAAGCTGTTCTTGTCCACTTGCTTCCGAGGCGGACTTATGTCTTCTTTCAACACTACGGACATAACAAGCCCTCCTGTCTGTCTGTATATTCTGGTTGCGGGTACGTGTTGGGAAAAGGGGGCCGGCCCGCTCCCCGCGCATACGCCCAGGGATCGAAGCCGGCTGATGTTTTAACATGAAGCTTATGACTTATTTGCGGTTGTTGTAGCGGTCCAGAGCGGCTTGACGGGCTTTGATCGCTTCGTCGATGCCCATGCTCTTGATGGTCGAAACGAATTTGTCGAAGTTCTCGAGCGGCTCAGCGCCCATGATGAACTTATTGATCATTTCGTCGCGGTACGTCTTCACGTCGTTCATGATGGAGGACGTCTTGGAGCTCTCTTCCGCGGTCAGCGTGATCGGAGGCAAGACCTTGGAGTGATCGGCCGTCATCCACGCTTTTTGTGCGTCGCGCTGCTCCGGCAGCGTGAAGTATTGCTCGATATAACGCTTATCCTGTACGATCGGACCGCTCCAGTTGGCGATGAAGTTTTGTGCCATCGCCTGCGTGATCGGCAGCTTGTTCGGGTTGTTCAGGATGAGGTCGGTATACTTCGGATATCCGTTCTCCATCTTGTAGCTGACGCCTTCGACCCCGAAGTTGAACAACAGGCTGCCCTCTTGTCCGTACTTATAGTCGAGCCATTTCACGATTTGCTCCGGATTTTTGGCCGAAGAAGAGATGGCGGCTCCGATCCCCGTGAACGGATACGTGTATTGTCCAAGCGCTTTGTCGCCCGCTTTCAGCACCGGATAAGTTGTCCCTACGATAGACACTTTCGGGTCGGTCGGCTGCATGAGCGACATGTAGCGGCCGACACCGCTTCCTGCATAGGCCGAGAAGGAACCGAGCTGATTGTTCGTAACCTTGGCATCTTTCAGCTTGCCGTCGGTAGTCGCATAGTCTTTATCGAGCAAGCCTTCCTTGTACCACTTGTTCATCAAGGTGAGATATTCCTTGAACTTCGGATCGAGCGGTCCGTACTTCACTTTGCCGTCTTCTTGGTAGAAGTCCGCGGTGATGCCGTAGGCGCCGACGAACATGTAGTTCAGGTCGGTCTCATTGTCCGGTTTAATCGTGAACAAGTAAGGAATTTCGTCCTTCTTGCCGTTGCCGTTCGGGTCCTTGTCGCGGAATGCGGTCAGGACAGTCTCCCACTCGCTGATCGTCGTCGGCGGCTTCAGGCCGAGCTTGTCGAGCCAGTCCTTGCGGATGGCCGGGCCGTTGACGCTGGACAGCTGCTCGTCGCCGAGCAGGAACGGCATCACATAGATGTTGCCTTCGTCGGTCGTGATCATCTTGCGGAACTCCGGCTTTTCCTTGAGGATCTTGGACAAGTTCGGAGCGTACTGATCGATCAGCTCGTTCAAGCGGATAATCCGCTTTTCTTTGATCAGGCTGTCAGCGCCCTTCGGTGCGCCGTTCCAACCGTATTCGATGACGTCAGGCAATTTGCCCGAGGCCAGCATCAGGTTGAATTGGTCTTTCTCTTGACCGGTCGGCGGGTGCTGGAACTCGACCTTCGTGCCGGTTTTCTTCTCCAGTTCTTTATAGGCGGCGATTTCATTGTAGCTTTTCATCGTTGCGGCCGCGTTAGGGTTCAGCGATACCCAGTAGGACACTGTATCCGGGTACTTCACCTCTTTAGCAGCTCCTGGGGTCGGGGTAGCGCTTGCGGCATTATTCGGTGTTTCTTCTTTTTTACCGCAGCCGGCAGCGAGCGTTGCGAGCATCGCAGTCGCGAGAGCCGCGCTTGTAAGCACTTTCATTCTCTTTTCCATATGTCTCGAAGACCTCCTGTGATAAGTTTGTCTCACCCCTTCACAATAAATGCAAACGGCCAAAGAGGAAACCGTCGGCTTGCCGAACGCCCTATCCGGCTTTAAGATTCGGGCCTATCCGATTTTAAAGTCGACTATCACGGCATAAGGTTGAATCGCGCGAATCCAGGCGGGACAAGGCTTCTTAATCGATTGAACTGAAGCCGGATCGAGTTAATCTTGGCGGGGATTGACAAGACTAGCCTTTTTTCATTACAATCTAACTGTTTAGTTATAAAATGCTGAGAAAGGCGGAACCGATGAGTCAGCAGAGCAGGCCGAAAAAAACATACGACGCAGCGAGGACGAAAGAAATCATTTTGGATGCGGCCGAAGAAATTTTCGCGGAACTCGGATTTTCCGCCGCGCGGATCGATGCCATCGCTCAAGCGTCCGGGTACAACAAGAGCCTCATCTACCAGTACTTCCAAGATAAGCTCGGGCTGTATACGGAAGTTGTCAAGCGCGCCGACCAATTGGGAGACCGGATGCTCGCGGAGATGACGGGCGAGTTGATGATCGACGAAGCCCTTACGGAGGATGCGAACAAGTTCAGGCTGTTCCTGGAGACGATCATCCGGGGATCGTATGAATTTTTGCTGGGGCACCCCCGTTTTCTGAAGATCTATGCCTGGGAAGCAGCCGAATCGTGGAAGACATGGAATCAAATTGCATATAGGCCGGATGACATTACCGTCTTCTATGAATTGGCGAAAAAGGCGAAAAGCAACGGATTGCTGCGAGCCGATTTGGATCCGTACTTCTTCCCCATTCTGCTCATGTACAACGTATTGTTTTCCATCCAGTCGTTCTCCCGGTTCAAAGGGGCCCCGGACGTAGCCGTGCAAGCGGCCGATTCGGCACAGTGGGTCGTACACGCGAGAGAGCAGGTTGTGAAATTCATAGTAAGCGGGGTAATGGAACCGTCTTTATTGTAACCGGAGGCGGCTCTTTTTTGCCCTAAATATAAATAACTAGTTAGTTTTATACTCAGGAAAGGTGGAAGAAAAAGATGAATCATTCCATTCAAAGCAGCCCGAGAAGATGGTGGGTATTGGGGGCGCTCGCGATCAGCTTGTTGACGATCGGCCTGGACATGACGGTGCTCAATTTGGCGTTGCCGGTGCTGGCTACCGATCTGCATGCCACGACGAGCGAGCTGCAGTGGTTTGCGAACGCGTATAATTTGGTTTTGGCTGCGGCGCTCTTGCCGGCTGGGATGCTGGGCGACCGATACGGGAGGAAAAAGCTGCTGCTGATTGCTCTGATCCTGTTCGGAGCGGCTTCCGCGGCGTGCGCTTATGCGACCTCTTCAGGCGCCCTCATCGCTTTCCGGGCGATCCTCGGGCTGGGCGCGGCACTGCTGATGCCGATCTCTTTGTCGCTCGTGCCTGTGCTATTCTCCGATGAGGAGCGCCCGAAGGCGATGCGGCTCTGGGTGACCGCCAGCGCCTTGGGCATGCCGCTCGGCCCCATTCTCGGCGGATGGCTGCTCGATCATTACCGGTGGGGTTCGATTTTCCTGATCAACCTTCCGATCATTCTGATTGGGATCCTCGCCGTTGGCTTCTTCTTGCCGGAGTCTAGGAACACGGAACGCGGGCGAGTTCACGTATCCGGGATTATCACTTCCAGTCTCGGCTTGGTGGCGATTACTTATGGGGTTACGAGATCGGGAGAGGCCGGCTGGGGAGATATCCTTACGCTTGCGTCGGTGATCGCTGGGGGATTGTTGCTGGTGATGTTTGTTAGAAGTGCGCGGAGATCCCGCCATCCGCTTGTGGATCTGTCGTTATTCCGGGAGGCTAGATTCACCTGGGGAGCAACGCTAGCCACACTCGTTAACTTCGCGCTGTTCGGCGTTCTGTTCGGATTGCCGCTCTACCTGCAAGCCGTGCAAGGGGTCGACGCACAATCTACCGGATTGCGCATTCTCCCCCTGATCGGCGGTTTGATCGTCGGCGCGCGCTTGTCCGGCATGCTGGCCGCCAAGACCGGCGACAAGCTCCTCGTAGCGATCGGGTTCCTGATCATGGCCGTCGGACTCGGTCTGGGCGGGCTCACCGGGCTCGAGACGAACTACGGCTATACGGCGCTATGGGTGTCGCTGGTCGGGGTCGGGCTAGGCTTCGCGCTGCCGGCCGCGATGGATGCGGCGCTTGGCGTGCTGCCGTTCGAACGCAGCAGCGTAGGCTCTGCCGTCATCATGACGATGCGGCAGATCGGCGGGACGATCGGCGTCGCTTTCCTCGGCGCGCTGTTGAATGCTGTGTATGGCCGCAATCTGGATGTGGATGACTTGCCGGGTCCTACGGCGGCAGCGGTCCGAGATAGCGTATCTTCCGGCGTAGCGTTCGCTCGTCAGCTGGATTCGGCGGCCTTACTGGACTCGGTTCGCTCCGCCTTCGTGAACGGATTGGATGTCATGCTGGCAGTTTGCGGCGCGATCGCCGTGCTGGGCTTCGCGCTTACGCTGGTGTTCTGGCCGAAGCGCGCTCCTGTGAGGACGGCCCGCGAGAGGTCGGCCGGAATGCTCGATTAAGCCGAATCCCGCTTCATGAACGCTTCGACCCGTTCCTCGATCCGTTCCATGAACCGGTCGTATTGATGCAGACCTTCGGCATGGTAGCGGGTGATCCATGCTTTCCAGTCTTCAACGATCTCTTTCGTTTCCGTCATGATCTTCTCCTTGGACCAATCCGGGAACACCGCCTTGATCCAGGCCAGCCCGAACGAGATGTGACCGGACTCGTCGGCCCAATCGTAATCGCAATCCTGGGCGCCCTCGAAATCATTTTGCTCGGTGAGTTCCTGCTTCATCCGCGCCTTGTTCAGCGGTCCCCCCTGTTCAAGGCCGTGCAGCAGGAGCAGCAGGCTGCCTAAGCCGCGATGGCTGTACGTACGCCAATGGTCGGGGACCATCGGGTAGTCGATCCCGATGCGGAAGCCCATCGAAGCGAGCCGCTGCTCGCCCATCATGGCGTGGCGCATCTCGTCGTAACACCAGCGCGCGGCGTTCAAGTACAAGGGCCAGGCGAGGCCCTTGTACGCCCAGATCAGCGCGCACGGCGTCTCGGCCGCCCACACCTCGTTGGCGTGATCGATCGCGATCCAGACGCGATGCTCGATCGGGTTGCGCGGGCGCCGCGGCGGCACTTGCATGACAGCCGGCTCCCAGCCCGGCTCGCGACCGCCTTCGGCCGGCAGCTCGTAGTCCGGCCGGTTGAAGTAGGCGGCGAAGGCGCCCCCGTCCGCGTCCGTACTCGGATCGCGGTCCGGGCCCTCGATGCCGCCGCACGCCGTGAGCAGACGGGCCAGCAGCGCTTGCCCGTCCGAGGAAGGACGCAGCCCGGCTTCCGCCATGACGGCGGCGTATTCCTCCAGCTCGAGGGCGAGCTCGGGCACGATCCGGTTCAAATACACGTGAGACGGCGCGTCGTCGAGCGGATCGCTCTCGGTCAAGTAAGTGCGGAAGGAATGCAGCAGCGCCGGTTTAATGACTTCATATAAATATGTCAGGAATTCTGCGTCCGACTCGGCCGTCGGCAGCTTGTCGAGCGCACCGATCAGGTGCCGATCCGAGTCCTCATCCACATCGACGCGCGGGTAGCGCAGCTCCAGCGCACGGGCGCGGAGCCAATCGGCGTGCATGGCGTCCAGCCAAATATGCTTGGCCAGCATCTTCTTCGCCGGCCAAGACTGCATCTTCACCATGTAGCCGGCGGCGGCCCGCATGGACTCCTTGACGATCCGGTAATAGCGGCGCATCATATCGCTTGCCGTATGCACATCCCGAAGCACTGCTTTCCATTGGGCCGAATTTAACGTTTGCATCGCTTGGACCTCCTTGTAATTAGGGACTTCTCGTCTTGCTGAATCTGATTCATAATGAAACTATAGCAAGATGACGTTAGGGAGGGAATGCTCCCCATGACCAAGTTGATGGACTATACGATCAGTGCCCAGCCCATCCGAATCGCGGAATTGATGGTCGATCCATCGCGCCTCCGCATAGCTGGGGTCTACATCTTGCAGATCGGACACTTGCCGGGGCGCAAGCTGCGGCGCAGCCGGGTCGGGTTCGACCACTGGGCGCTTGCCTACATCGCGGGCGGCCGGGGACATCTGCGCATCGATGACGGCCCGGAGCAGACGATCGGACCGGGGTCGATCTTCTTCGTCTATCCTGGAGCGGAATTCAGCTACGGGCCGGACGAGGGAGGCACGTGGGAGGAATACTACGTGCGCTTCGAGGGTCCGAGAGTGCAGGAGTGGATCGGCAGCGGGCTCGTCGGGCGAGGTGCGGCGGAGCATGTGCCGCACGAGGAGCGGTATGAGACCAAGTTCGCCGCGATGCTCACCCTCCTAGAGAGCGGGTTGGCCGAGCAAGCGGATCAGGCTTCGCTGCTGCTCGAATCGCTTCTGCTCGAGTTGGCCTGGGCCCGCTCGACCCATACGGCACGCACGGCCTCGCGCACAGGGATGGCGTACAAAGTGCTCGAGGACTTGAGTACGCGGCTGTATGAACCGATCGACGCGGAGGCGATTGCCCGGGCGAACCACATGTCAGTCCCGACGTTGCGGCGGTTGGTGAGCAAGCAGACCGGGTACTCCCTGCACGAATACATGCACCGCCTGAAGATCGCCGAGGCGAAGAAGCTGCTGCTAGGCTCCGACATCCCGGTGAAGCAATGCGCGAGACAGCTCGGGTACGACGATCCGCTCTATTTCTCGCGGTTGTTCAAGAAGCTGGCAGGGGTCTCGGCCAGTGATTTCCGCGTCAATGTTTGAGGCAGGTTTACCAGGTGGACCACAACCACAGTTAAATGGCTTTGGGGATTTGGGCAACCCTGGCTTAGCGCACGGCCGAAGCTCCCTTTACAATGAAACTATTATGGGAGAAGGAGTGTGGTTAGCATGAGACAAAAATTCGCCGCTCAGCTGTATACGCTGCGCAATGAATTGGAGCAGGATTTTCCTGGCGTGCTACGGGAGCTGAAGAAAATGGGATGGGGCGGCGTCCAAATATCCGGACTGCGGGGCTATACGGCACAAGAGATCGCAGCCGTCCTGAAGGAGACGGGACTCGGGGCCGCGGGCATCCACGTCAGCATCGACCGGCTTCGCGAGGAGCTGGACGTCGTGTTGGAAGAGGCGACCCTGTTCAACACGAGGGATGTCGTCTGTCCTTACCTGCCGGAGAGCGTCCGGACCGTGGAAGGCTATACCGCGATCCGCGCGGAATTGAACCAGATTGCGGCGAAGATCGCGCCTCGAGGCTTCCGCCTGAGCTATCACAACCATGCGTTCGAGTTCGAGACCGAAGTGAATGGGATGAACGCGATGGCTTACTTGCTGGAGCCGACCCCCGAGAATGCGGTGCTGGCCGAGATCGATGTGTTCTGGGTGAAAAAGGGCGGGCTCGATCCGCTGACGTTTATCCAGCCCTACGCCAACCGGATGCCGATCATCCACTTGAAGGACATGTCGGCGGATGAGCGCGAGACGTTTGCCGAGGTAGGGACCGGTCAAATCGACTTCGCGCCGATCCTTCAGTGGGGCGAAGCGAACGGGGTGGAATGGTACGCCGTGGAGCAGGACGTCTGCCCTGGCAATCCGATGGACAGTCTGCAGATCAGCTTGAACAATCTGAACAAGCTGGCGGAACAGTTGGGCAAGTAATCGGCATCGGACGTAATGGACCCATACAAGGAAAGCCGTTCTCGTAAGAGGGCGGCTATTTTTATGGGAATCGTGGATTTGAAAGCACCCGCTGCGGCTAACCCTTGTCTCCAAAATCAACTGGATTTTGTGTACGGTACGATTAATTCGGCCGGTACCTCCTACACGGTGTTGGATTTGGCTAAGTGGGTTTCGTATCAAAGTTATCTCAGCCCATACCACGGCTCCATTCCCATTTCGTTTGTACTTTGCCACTGGCCATTTGAAATCGGCTGGAGCATAACCGCTTTCGAAAGCCGCTATAATCCAGGAAATCAGGGTGCTCTTTGCGGATATTCCGGTACATCGGACGGCACACCTCCTGGAACAAGTTTTGTGTCGGCAGTCCACGGGGATCCTCATATGCGAAGCTGCTAATTGCTTACCGTCACGTTGCCTTTGCTTATGCGGATGCAGGTTTTGGTAATGCCGGCTTGCAGGCAGCTTGCGCCGCTCTGAAGGACGGATATTACTCCAACTATACCGGCGGAAGCACGAATTACTGCTCCAGCACGACGTTCGCCCTGAACTCGTCGAGCGGGAAACGGATTTGGACGGCTACCACCGGATATGAGCAAATGTATTCGACCATTACAGGACGCGAATGCTTGGATTCCTTCACGTATGTTCAGTTCCAAGATCCGAACCTCAACTTTGTAAACCTGACATTTTAATCAAAGAAGGAAGCGGCTGCGAAGGCTCGCTTCCTTTTTTGTTTCATTATTCCTTCACCAGAAAAACAACTTTTCACCACTCATGGTGTCAATAATTATAAGATCAACTAAGGAGTGGACTATCATGTTTTCGAGAGCCCTTAAAGGCTGCGTATTATCGATAATGATTTGTTTAGTGCTGATTTCAATCGGCTGCCAGTCTCAAAATGTGCAGTCTGGTAACGTTTCTAATCCCCCGAATCCGCAACAGGTAAATCCGAGCACCAATCCCGCAAGTTCCGTCGAACCTAAAAAGGCGAATTCGTACACGGGGTCGATTCGCGCAATCGGTAAAACAAATAAGGGTGATTTTTTGGTGATCGCAGATGGCAAAAATAAAGTTGAAGACCTGCAGGCTCCAAGTTGCTTTGGATTAGCAGACGACAAACGAATTTCGGGAACATACGGTGTGGTTTTTCAAGACTTAACCGGAAAACAAACGATTGTTGCCGAACTCAAAAATCTTGAGATAATTACACCCGATTCTTCAAAAATAATTCAAATGAAGCGGGACAAACTCGACGGTGTTGACCTTTTATTCTTTTATCCTCAATACTCCCATTGTCACGAACTGTTTTATTTCGTTTTTGGTCTGGATCAAAAGACTGGAGAGCCTTTCCAAATTTCTTTTAAAATCGATCAACAAGAAAGATTATTTTATCAAACATACATAGGCGAACGGCCAAAAGTGGTTGATCAGAAGCTTCAGGCGGTTGTGGGAGGATTTACGTCGAATCAATTTTATACCGCAACGTTCAAATTTGATCGTGAGGCAAAGCAATTTATATTAGAAAATAGGGAACCCATTGTTATTGAACCGAGGGAAATTACTCGAGAGGAAAAGATTACAACACAAACCGAATAGTACGTTTCCGGGCGGGAAAATTTCCTGCCCTTTATGTTGTTTTTGCTTGAAACCCATCTAGAGATAATTGCTCCCCCTTTGTACAGCCTCCCCCGCTCATATTGTATTCCACTGATGCAGCGTCCGTTGAGGAAGAAGTTCAATTGAACCATATGAAGGAGGCAAAAGGCCAATGTCTCAAGAAGCTAAAACCGGAATATCAAGTGCTAATTGATTTACGGTGGAAGAAAGAACTGGGTTATGGGTGTCTAGGAAGGTTTGTTATTTTACTTGTAAGAACCTTTCTTGACAGAAAACTTTCGCTCAGTTTGCGCGTGGGGGGTGGCGGTAGGCGGGTGCGGCTTGGTGGGGTCTTATGGGCACTATCCTTTTCGCTCAGAACTCGTTCGTGGCAGAATAATCACTTTTTTTCAGACTGAGCCAAGGGGATAGTGGTCATAAGGAGCCGTGGGTACAAAGAAGAAAGGAAGGTCGGCCATAAGGGGTAGTAACAAAAAAACGTCAACTGAGCCAAAGGGATAGTGGCCATAAGAACGATAGGAACCGAA
The DNA here is from genome assembly GCF_045062745.1 of Paenibacillus sp. HJGM_3. Classification (NCBI taxonomy): domain Bacteria; kingdom Bacillati; phylum Bacillota; class Bacilli; order Caryophanales; family Paenibacillaceae; genus Paenibacillus; species Paenibacillus sp. HJGM_3. The sequence goes on along the minus strand of NZ_JBJGED010000014.1, from coordinate 178,750 downwards.
AAACACGGGTCATCCGCCCGGCGAATCCGATCCCATGGTATACTTGGAGCAGAACTGGAAATACAGTATGCGAGAAGAAATGAGGGAAAGTCGCATGCCGGATTGGTCTTACCATGGCCTGTTTCGCCCCCTGCTCTTCCGATTGCCTGCAGAGCTGGCGAGGGACGTGACGCTGGGCGCGATGGGGGCGCTCTGCAAGCTGCCCGGCGGATCGTGGGTGATCCGGACGATGGGCCACATGGAGCTGTATCCCGCGCTCGAGACGACCCGCTGGGGCATCCGGTTCCAGTATCCGGTCGGACTCGGAGGCGGTCTGGATGTGCATGGCGCGGGGAGAACAGCGCTGGCGCAAATCGGCTTCGGGTTCATCGAAGTCGGGCCGGTCACGGTACAGAAGACGCCACCGACGCCGAAGGAACGGGTGGTGCGCGATTTGGCCCAAGAGGCGATCGTGTACCCGGATGCTTACGCCAACGATGGGCTGGAAGCTCACCTGAAGCGATTGGAGCAGACGAGAAAACAACGATCCGTTGCCCAAAAACCGATCTTCATCCGGACACGTCATTGTCGTGATGCCTCCCCCGAGAAGGCACTCGAGGAGCAACTCGAATTAATCACAAGGCTGAACGACTATGCCGCCGGATTCTATATAGACGCCCTCGACGGGCGGTGGTCGGTGGAGGCTTCAGCGACATTTTTGACGGAAGTGGCAACAAGCGCTCGAGCGATAATCGGCCCTGAAAAGCCGCTGTTCCTTTATATCCCCCTCGACTACCCGATTGAGTTGTTTTCCGAGCTCCTCCGGTTATTGACTCCGACTCAAGAGTCCGTACCGCCTCTTTTCGAAGGCATCGTCATCGGGGACTGGATGCGCACGGAACGTGGGTTCGAAGTGGGGGCCGGCGGCAAAGGGCCTATACACGAAAAAATCGTCTGGCTTAAAGGCGAATATGGGAATACTTATGGCATTATCGCCTCCGGCGGTGTCCATGAACCGCTCGATGCCATGGAGCTGATGCAAGCGGGCGCGGATCTCGTTCAACTGCACAGCGGGCTGGTGTACGCAGGGCCCGGGCTGCCGAAACGAATCAACGAGGCGATTCTTCATGAGCGTTTGAGCGTGCTGGAAGAGCCTCCTGCACACGCTTTTTGGCGGAATTGGGGCTGGATGAGTCTTCTGGGCGTCGGGATGATTCTAGGCGGGATCATGGCCTGGATTATCGCGGCGACGTCCGTGCTGCTGCCGTACGACGAGCTGTTCCTGGGCATGGAGCGCGACGCTATGTCCCGCCATAACGGGCATTTGCTGCCCTTTATGTCGCACGACCGTATCACGTTAGCCGGCACGATGATCTCGATCGGCGTTCTGTATGTGCAACTCTCGACTTATGGGCTGCAATACAATTTGCACTGGGCCCGAACGGCGTTGATCGCCTCGGCGGTCGTCGGCTTTTTTAGCTTCTTCCTTTACTTAGGCTACGGGTACTTCGATCCCTTGCACGCGGCGGCCGCGGTCGTCCTATTGCCAATGTTCCTTCTATCGCTTCGCGGGGTGAAGGACAATCGGCCCTATCAGCAGCCCCGGCCGAATGTGCGGAACGACCGGTTGTGGCGACGAGCCCAGATCGGGCAGCTGCTGTTCGTACTGCTGGGCGGGGCGCTGGCCGTCGGCGGACTCGTCATTGCGGGGATCGGCATCACGCATGTGTTCGTGCCGACGGATCTGGCTTTTCTCGGGATGCATGCCGAGCAGCTGGATCAGATCAACCCTCGGCTAGCGGCTCTGATTGCTCATGACCGGGCGGGGTTCGGCGGAGCCTTGTTCTCGGATGCCATTGCCCTTCTGGGCACGGCTTTATGGGGCATCCAGCAGGGACAACGTTGGCTGTGGCGCACCTTGCTGATCGGCGGGTTGCCGGGCTTTGCGGCCGGGCTCAGCGTCCACATGGCGATCGGGTACACGGATTTCATTCATTTGCTGCCGGCTTACGCGGCTGTAGCGCTCTACGTGGCTGGCCTCATTCTCCTCTATCCCTATATGCACGCTCCGGTAAGCGAACCCTCTAGATCTACGGAAATGCAGGCTGTCGGGTGAGCGCATAAAATCCCACAACTTGGCAGGATTCCGGTAGCCGGGAAGCGAATATTTTGCTCCAGGTTTCTTTCTAAATAAGGGAGAGGGGTTTTTACAGCGTGACCGCACAAGCAGCATGGTTGGAATTATGGGAGCATGGAGCTCCCTTAGCGCAAGGGAATGGAGACGAGGACCGGCCGGCCCTCCTGCCGTTTCTTCTGGAACGTCCTGACGGAGAGCCCACGGGCTGCATCGTCGTCTGCCCCGGAGGCGGGTACGGGATGAGAGCTAATCATGAGGGGGAGCCGATCGCCCGGTGGCTGAACAGGATCGGTCTTAGCGCCGTCGTGCTGCGATACCGGGTGAGTCCTTACCGGCATCCGTGTCCGCTCCTCGATGCCCAGCGCGCCATTCGTTACGTTAGGGCAACGGCTGCCGACTGGAAAATCGATCCCGAACGGGTCGGCATCCTCGGCTTTTCGGCGGGCGGCCACCTGGCTTCCTCCGCTTCAGTGCATTTCGATGAAGGCGACCCGGAAGCCGAAGATGCGATCGATCGGCAATCGTGCCGTCCGGATGCGCAAATTTTGTGTTACCCGGTTATCTCCTACTCTGCGGGCCACACGGGTTCGTTCTTCAACCTGCTCGGTCAGGAGCCGGATGAGGCGTTGCTTGAGCAGCTGAGCAGCGACCGTCAGGTCAAGGCGAACACCCCTCCGGCCTACATCTGGCACACCGCGGACGATGAGATCGTCCCGCTCGACAATGTGCTGCTTATGTCGAAGGGGCTTCGCGCCGAGGGGATTCCGCATGAGCTGCACGTGTTCGAGAGCGGAAAGCATGGGTTGGGACTGGCGGAGCGGCAGCCGGATGTGGCCGAATGGACGAAGCTGTGTGAGCGCTGGTTGATTCGCTTGGGCATGATAAGGTAAAATGGTTTGCGTAAAAAATAGCCAAATAAGTAAGGTTTGCTCCCGGAGGTTCATATGTTTGCCGTGAACTCCCCTGTATAATTCAAAGCGGAGATTAAACAAGCCTATTTGGAGGGATATACAATGAAAAAAGACAAGATTGGATTGCAGTTGTACACGATTCGCGACGAGCTGGCCAAGGACTTCGAAGGCTCCATTCGGCGCGTTGCCGAACTCGGGTACCATGGGGTTGAATTCGCGGGCTACGGCGGCATGGAACCGCACGCCTTGAAGCAGCTGCTTGACGAGGTCGGCCTTGTGTCGCTCGGCAGCCACGTGGGCTTGGCCCGCCTGCGGGAGCATTTCGACGAAGAGATCGAGATGAACCGCACGCTCGGCACGAAGTACATCGTATGCCCCTGGTTGCCGGAGAGCGACCGGACGAGCGAAGCGTTCGCCCGCCTCATTCCCGAGTTCGAAGAGATCGGCCGCAAGATCAGCGAGAACGGCATGGTGTTCGGCTATCACAATCATGCGTTTGAATTCGAATCGAAGCTGGGCGACGAGTATCTGTTCGACGCTCTGTTCTCGCGGACGTCCCCGGCATCGCTGCAGGTCGAGCTCGATCTGGGCTGGGTGCAGTATGCCGGACTGTCCCCGATTGATTATATCGCGAAGTACAGCGGCCGGCTGCCGCTGCTCCATCTGAAAGACTTCCGCCAAGCCGCAGGCGGAGGGCAGATCGATACGGTCGAGATCGGCAAGGGCGACCTGGATATCCCGGCGGTCATCGCTGCCGCTCGGGAAGCCGATGTCGACTGGCTGATCGTGGAGCAGGACCGCTGTGCACAAAACCCGCTGGACAGTGTGGCGGAGAGCTTCCAGTGGCTGCGGGCGAACGGCTTCGCCTAATGGCGAAGCGATGGTGAGCCAGGGGCGCCTGCGGCGGCGCCTCGCCGCCCGGCCGCTCGCGGCCGCGCTGGCGTGCGCGGCCCTGCTCGCGGGCTGCGGCGCCCGCGAGCTCGCGACCGGCGCGCTGCCGGCGGTCGCCGCGCCGACGAGCGCCGTGCTGGCGGCGACGTCCGCGCCCGAGGCGCCGGAGGCCGGCGCCACGGCAGCGCCGGCGGACGCCGTGGGCGGCGCGGCCGCTCCGGGCGCGGCGGTGCCGAGCGCTCCGCCCGGCGGGCCGGCCGCGGCAGCGCCGACCCTGGCGAGCGCGGGCCAGGCGCCGAAGCCGGGAACGCCGCCCGCCAAGCGGGCGCGGCAAGCGGCGCTCGTCTGCGTCGACCCCGGCCACCAGCGCAAAGCGAACAACGAGCTGGAGCCCGAAGGGCCCGGCTCGGATGTCATGAAGGCGAAGGTGAACGGCGGCACGGTCGGCGTCTTCACCAAGAAGCCGGAATACGTGCTGACGCTCGAGGTCTCGCTGAAGCTGCGGGACAAGCTGCAGGAGCTGGGCTACAACGTCGTGATGATCCGCGAGTCGAACGACGTGGACATCAGCAACCGCGAACGGTCGCTGCTGTGCAACGAGGCGGGGGCGGACGTAGCGATCCGCATCCATGCGGACGGCTCCAGTCTGCCGTCGGTGCACGGCATCACCGTGCTGTATCCGTCCGGCGGCGAGATGGCCGAGCCGAGCAAGGGGATGGCCGTCGTCATGCTCCGCGAGCTGATCGCGGCTACCGGAGCGAAGTCGCGGGGTGTCGTGCCGAGAAACGACTTGTCCGGGTTCAATTGGTCGACGATCCCCTCCGTCCTGGTCGAGATGGGATTCATGACGAATACGGAAGAAGACAAGCGGCTCTCTTCGGACGAGTACCAGGACCAGCTGATTGCCGGCATGGTCGGGTTCGTGCAGAAGACGTTCCCGCTCTGAGCATGAAGAAGAAGCCAGCGCGGCGAATAGGAGGCGCTGGCTTCTTCGTGTGCAACACTCAATAAGAGTTGGCCGTCCTCCGGGCGGAGACGAGCTGCGACACGCCATAAACGAGCAGCAGGACGAGCAGGACGAGCGCGGAATAACGATACATCCCGGCGTAGCCGGTGACGGACGCGATCGCGCCGAGCAGCATCGATCCGCATGCGATGCCGAGGTCGGTCGCGTTGTAGTACAAGCTGTTGGCCGCGCCATGCCGCTCGGGCGGCGTATCGCGCAGCATCCAGGCCTGCAGCGTGGGCTGAATCGCGCCGAAGCCCAGCCCGTACAGCAAAGCCGCGACGATGAGCAGCGGCAGGCTGTGCACGAACGACAGCAGGGTCAGGGCGGCGAAGAGCAGCACGGCGCTAGGTACGATGACGGCGGCGTGTCCGCGCCGATCGAACAGTTTGCCGGAGATCGGCCGGATGAGCACAATGCTGATGGCATTGAACAGGAAGAACAAGCCGATGTTCGCCAAGTGAATTTCTTGGCCGAACAGGGCGAGGAAGCTGAGCAGCCCGCCGTAGGTGACTCCTATAAACACATTCAGCAGCGCGGGAAGCAGCAGTCGGCCGCCGAATCCTGAGGCAGAGCGGCTATGGCTGCTCGCCGCTTGACCGGGCCCGTGGCCCGATGCGGCTCCGGATCGCGTCGGCTGAGGCGGAATCGAGCGGGTACCCCACAAGAGCGGGGCCATCAGCACGACGACGAAGGTCCCCGCGAGCGCCAGCTTAGGAAAGCCATAGGCGCTCATGATGGACAGCCCGATGATCGGTCCGAACGACATCGCGAGACTCGTCGACATCCCGAAGTACCCGATGCCTTCGCCGATCCGCGAGCGAGGGATAATCTGGGACACGAGCGTCGGCATGATCGTGCTCGTCATCCCGAATCCTACGCCGAAGCCGATGCGCATCAGCAGCAGCGCGGCGAAGGAATCGGCATACGGATAGGCGAGGGTAGTCCCCGCAGCGATCGCGATCCCGCAGAGGAGGATCAGGTTGCGGTGCGCCTTCTTCATCAGCGCGGCCGTCAGGAAGCGTGAGGCGATAGCCGAAAGCGCGAACAGGCTCGTGACGAGACTGACGGAGACGTCGCTTGCGTGAAACTGCTCTTTTACATAACGAGGAAATGGAGATAATAACATCTGTACGCTGATAAATAGCAGGAAGTAGCAAAACGTTAAAATCAAAAACGATCGGGTCCACAAAGCGGCAGGTCGTGTTTGTTCTAGTTGTTCAGGCATAACGTGGTTCAGTCATCTCCTAGCTTAAGAATGGCTTTCCGAGTCGAGCGTACCCCCGATGCGGCGCAGCAATTGCAGCAGCAATACATGCTCTTCCGACGATAGTCCGGCCGTAGCATCCTCGACGGTTTGCCGTTCGATCGGCACGGTCTGTTCCAGCAGGGTGCGTCCGCTCTCGGACCCATATACATGGAACGATCGGCGGTCCGATTCGCCGGCGGTTTTGTGAACGAGCCCCTTGGCTTCCAGCGCATCCAGGATTCGGGTCGTTGTCGGCCGGTCCTTTTCCGTCAGCTCCGCGATTTCCTTCTGCATCATGCCATCTTGCAGGCAAACCGTATAGAGCACGATCCACTGCTCGGGCGTAATGTTGTAGGGCTTCAGCCGCTGGGTGAACAGGTGGGAGATTTTACGGTACGTGACGCCTAGCTGGAATCCGACAGATTGCTCGAAGACCGTTCCGTTAAGGTGTGCAGGCATACTCGATCGACCCCTCCTCGATAATAGTTAGTAAGACAATTATATGTAAAACAACTAAGCGGATGCAACTCATTTTTTCATAAACGGAAGGAAGCCCTCATGAACGATCGCATCGTAATCCCTGTCTGGACGCTCGGTCTGTTCGTCGTCGTGATGAACACGACGATGTTCAACGTCTCCGTCCCCGGCATCATCCGTGACCTCGGAGTGACGGCGGATCAGGGCTCCTGGATCGTCTCCAGCTACTCGATCGGCTACGCCCTGTCCACCATCGTGTACAGCCGGCTGTCCGATGTGTACCCGATCCGCCGGCTGCTCGCCACCGGACTGATCGTGTTAGGGCTGTCTTCCGTGTACGGCTTGTTCGCCCACACGTTCTACAGCCTGCTCCTCGCCCGCATCCTGCAATCCGCGGGCTCGGGCGCGATGGCGGGACTCGGTCTCGTCCTCGCGAGCCGCTACATCCCCTTCGAACGCCGGGGCCGGGCGATAGCGATGATCTCGGCCGGCAGCGCGATGGCGTTCGGCCTCGGTCCGATCGTCGGCGGGACGATCAGCGAATTTTTCGGCTGGAACGGCCTGTTTGCCGTTACGTGCCTGGTATTGGGCATTTTGCCGGTCCTGCTCCGGCTGCTGCCGAAGGAACAGAAGCGCTCCGCGCGCTTCGACGTCTTGGGGGCGGCCCTCACGATCGTGAACGCCGCCTCCCTTCTCCTCGCGGTTACCCAGCGTTCGGTGCTCTGGCTCGCCATATGCGCGGTGTCCTTGCTGCTGCAGGGCCTGTACCTCTATCGGGCAGGACGGTCCAGGGGCACGTTCATCAGCGTCGAGCTGCTCCGGAAGCCGGCGTACCGGAAGCTGCTCGCCGTCGGCTTCTCCATTCTGGTGCTGAACATGAGCAACTTGTTCCTCATGCCCCTGGTACTGGCCGATATAGGCGATCTCTCCGAGCTCCAGATCGGACTGACCATCGCGCCAGGAGCGATCTTCTCGGCACTTATGACGCGATACGTCGGGCGTTGGATCGACCAGTACGGCAACATGCGGTTTTTGCTGGCGGGGCACGTCCTGCTAGCCGCCGTCCTAGCCTGCTTCGCCTGGAGTCCCGGCTTGCCGACGGTGGCCATCCTGCTCGGCTACTTGGTGTTCTCGCCCGCATTCACCATGACGATCGCATCCTTGAACAACGAAACCTCCAGCATTTTGGACAAGGCCCAGATCGCAGCGGGGATGGGCTTCCTGCAGCTGCTTCAATTCTTCGGCGGCTCCATCTCCGTGGCGGTCGCGGGGCATGTGATCGAGCTGACTCGCGGCGCCGTCCCGCTTCATCCGTATCAGACGGTTTACCGGCTGCTGTTCGCCGTTTGCCTTCTCTCCCTGGGGTTGCTGTGGTGGTACAAGCGTGCCCGCGCCCGCCCTGCGGCGAATATTGATTCTCCCGCGGTTTGATGCTAATGTGGATTTGGTGCTCACTATAGTAGGGTTGGGAGTTTGGGAACGATGAATCGGGAAGATCAGATTATCGGCATTACCGAGATGTTTCGCCAGATGTCCAAGAAGTGGATGCTGGATTGGAATAAAAACAAACCGAACGGCCTCTCGCCCACGCATGCGGCGATTCTGAAAATTCTGGATACGCGGGGACCGCAGAAGCCGACGAGTCTCGCGGCGGAGTTGTTCGTTACGACCGGCGGTGTGACCGGGCTTACCGATAAATTGGTGGAGGCGGGCTACGTCAAGCGCGGCCGGGATGAAGCGGACCGCCGGATCGTGTTCCTGGAAATCACGGATGCGGGCCGGGAGCTGCTGAAGGAGGTCGTCAAGCTGAAGCGGGAGCGGGATCGCAGGCTGTTCTCCGCCCTGACCGACGAGGAGATCGACACGCTGTACGGCCTGTACCGCAAGCTGACGAACGACTAGCGGCCCGGTCGCAACATGAAAAAGAAGCCTGCGTTAGCTACGCAGGCTTCTTTTTGATCTCAACCCAGCAAATGCTTGTACGGCGTATAGTCGATCTGCTCCTTCTCCAGGAAGCGGATGAGGCTCGGGTAATCGCGCTTCGGCGTGGCGAGGATGTAGCCCTCGATGCAATGCGCCTGGGTGACCTCCCGTTCCCCGCTCTCCAGGGCGACTTGGCCGATCCGGGCGGCGATGGAGTGGCGGGCGATGTCGCGGAACGGGCCGGGCACGGGCGACACCAGCTTCTCGAGGAACGACTTGGACGCCTCCGTCCACATGTGTCGGGACGTGTCGACATAGTAATTTTGCCAGTCGAGCTTCGACTTGCCGTCGGCCTTGGGCAGCACTTTCATGAATTTGCGGAACATGAAGTATCCGCCGACCGACATGAAGAATAAGAGGACGCAGGCCCAGAAAATGAGGGCGATCATGAACGTTTGGGAAGGCAATGAACTCACCTCGGTGTTCGTTAAGAGTGATGCGATGCTACCATTTTGTTGCGGGATCAGTAGCATTATACCCCATTCCCCGCTGAATTTGTAGTTTTGGCAGACCCCGGGACTTATTAAATCTTATGTGTTAAAATAGGTTGAAGCTATGATAAGGAGTGAACATCCGTATGTTGAAAATCGGTTCTCATGTATCATTTTCGGATAAAGGGCTGCTCAATGCGGCAGAGGAAGCGGTTACCTACGGCTCCAGCACGTTCATGATCTACACCGGCGCCCCGCAGAACACGCGGAGAAAGCCCATAGAGGAGCAATTCATCGCCGAAGGCAAAGACGTGATGGACAAGCACGGCATCGGCGATATAGTCGTCCACGCGCCATACATTATCAACCTCGGCTCTTATAAGGAAGATACGTTCGAGCTCGCCGTCCGGTTCCTGCAAGAAGAGATTCGCAGAACCGACTACATCGGCGTCCGCAACATCGTGCTGCATCCCGGCGCTTACACCGAGAAGGACGTAGAGTACGGCATCGCCCGGATCGCCGAAGGCTTGAATGAGGTGCTGAAGGGCACGAAGGATACGAACGTGAACATCGCGCTCGAGACGATGGCGGGCAAGGGCTCCGAGATCGGCCGCAGCTTCGAGGAGCTGGCGTCGATCATCGAGAAGGTGGAGGACAACGGCCGCCTGACGATTTGCCTCGACACATGCCACGTGCATGATGCGGGCTACGACATTGTCGACGATTTCGACGGTGTCCTCGACACGTTCGATCGGGTGCTGGGCCTTAACCGTCTGGCCGTGCTCCACTTGAACGACAGCAAGAACTTCCGCGGCGCGGCCAAGGACCGCCATGCCCCGGTCGGGTCGGGCTTGATCGGGTTCAAGGCGATGCACTACATCGTGCACCACCCGAGCCTGCAGCACCTGCCTATGGTTCTCGAGACGCCTTGGATCGGCAAGGACGAGCGGACGCAGCGGCCGATGTACGAAGCGGAGATCGCGCTCTTGCGCGGCGATGCCTCGAGCCGGTTCGGCGGCGAATTCTTCGACCATCTGGAGCAGCTCCATCACTACTTCAGCAAGGAACTGATCGATCCCCGCGAGTACGTGCTGCAGGTGTGGGACCTGCTCAAGAACGACGGTAAGGCCAAGAAGGCGGACGCCCGCGAGCCGCTGGAGCGGCTGTATGACATGGTGTTCGAGAACCGCCTGTTCCCGGAGCTGTCGGAGGAGCAGATCAACCATCGCCTGACGGCATGGCTGGCAGGCAAAGAAGTGTTCCAAACGGCCTAAAAGAAGAGAAAGATAGAGATAAAGATGATCAGGATGGACAAGTCCTGACAGGTCAGAGGAGTTATGTAGCATGAGCTTGAATCATCCATCTTCACCGGACCGGACTGACCGGTATCGCGACCGCGCCCGGATGCTCATCTCGTGTCCGGACCGCCCGGGGATCGTCGCCGCGGTATCTGCGTTCCTGGCGCGGCACGAGGCGAATATCGTGCAATCGGACCAATACACGATGCACCCGTCCGGCGGCTTGTTCTTCATCCGCATCGAATTCGACCTCGAGCGGCTCGATAGCCGGCTCGCCGAATTGGAGCGGGATTTCGCCATTGTAGCGGAGTCGTTCTCCATGACGTGTAGGATCACGGAAGCGAACCGGCGCAAACGTCTCGCGATCTTCGTCTCGAAGGAAGACCACTGCCTCCTGGAGCTGCTCTGGCAGTGGAAGGCGGGCGATCTCGATGCGGATCTGCAGATGGTCATCAGCAACCATCCGGATATGCGAGAGACCGTAGAGTCGTTCGGCATTCCCTATTATCATGTGCCGGTGACGGCCGAGACGAAAGCGGAGGCGGAACGCCGCCAGCTCGAGCTGGTGGACGGCAAGGTCGACGCGATCGTACTGGCGCGGTACATGCAAATCATCTCGCCGTACTTCCTCGAGCATTACGCGAATCGGATCATCAACATCCATCACTCGTTCCTGCCGGCCTTCGTCGGAGGCAAGCCGTATGCGCAAGCGTACGAACGGGGCGTGAAGATTATCGGCGCCACCGCGCATTACGTCACGGCCGAGCTGGACGGCGGGCCGATCATCGAGCAGGACGTCCAGCGTGTCAGCCACCGCCACAGCGTGGAGGACCTGAAGCGCATCGGCCGCCATATCGAGCGGATCGTGCTGGCCCGCGCCGTCTCCTGGCATGTGGAAGACCGCGTGCTCGTACACGAGAACAAGACGGTTGTGTTCCCGTCATAAGGTATAAGAAGAAAGCGGCTGCGCCGGAGCTTCTCCGGTACAGCCGCTTTTGCTATTTCCCGGGGTCCCCGCAAAGTAATAGGAATATTCTCCGAAGGCCTACGTCACTTTGTGGGGTTGCTTATACCTCGAGTACGATCATCTGATGGCAGAGCAGTTTCGGCAGCGTATACGACGCCCGGCTCGCCTCGCCGTCCCACTGGAACGGGAGATCCTCGCCCTCAGGGGCCAAGTAGACGCGCTTCGGCTCGGCCGGCAGCCTGACGCTGACCTCGATGTCATACAGCGGGACGAGGTCTTCGATCACCTCGACGCCCTCCCCGCGCTTCACAGGCGAAGCGTAGAGAAGATGGTTCACGTACCGGCTCTCGCCCGGCTGCTGCATCAGCGTAACGACGCCTTGGGCGGGCAAGTTCGTGCGCAGCGACTTCTCCGGCAGCAGCCGGTTCAGGGCGTGCACAACCGTTTCCTTTAGCGTCAGGCTGCCCTTCGTGGCGTAATCCTCGAAGACGTTCCACGCGATGTAGATACCGTGGGGCGATTCGACCATCCCCGGTCCGGCAGTCTGCGGATCGTTCGGCGTGTGCTGATGCGAGCTGAACGTGAAGACGTCGCGGTTGAAGTAAGGGTTTTGGCGGACGCCGAGCTCGGTGCCGCCCTGGGCGAGCGCGATCCGCTGCCCTTGCGCATAGAAGATGAACGTTCCGCGGCCCAGGCTCTGGAGCGGGAAATGGGGCTGAAAGTAATCCGGCTTGTACCCATTCTCCCCGAGCCACTCCACGCCGAGATCGATCGCGAATCCGTCCGGTTGGCCGGACCCGTCGCCCGCGCCGCCTGCCGCCTCTCTCCACAAGCCGGACCGGCCTGTAGCGAGCACACGGCCCCCGCCCGCGAGAAAGCGGTTCAGCTTACCGGCGAGCTCGGCGGTGAGCGCGATCTGATCGGGCAGAATCAGCACCTTGTACCGGCTCAGGTCGCTCTGCCAGTCGATCACGTCGAACAGGAACTTGCCCTCGAGCAGCATGCGCACCGCGCCGGCGTCGGAATGGCCGACGCGAGGCGCTTCGATGCCGAGCTCGGAATGGAGCGCCTCGACGCCGAGCAGCCCGATGTCGGCCACGCCAGTCACGTCCGTGCACCACGCTTCCTTGCGCTCCACCTCTGCATACGCGGCCCCGATGAGCCGGTAAGTCGTCTCATCCATGAGCCCGTTCGGGTGGAGCTGGTCGCCGATGGAGCAGCGGGCGCCGTTCGCGATGCTTAGCGCGGTCTCGTAGCGCAGCGCGTTCGGGTGCTTGAACCCGCCGAATTCGCCCCAGGTGGTGTGGAACTTGCCGGTCATGCCAAGGAACGGCATCCCGAGTCCGGCCGCGTAGCGGGCGGAGAGCGGGAAGTGATCGTAGCCCCAGCCGCCGGTCGGCAGCGATTCGAGCTCGAGGTGGGTATTCATGTGCGCCAGGTCGCGGCGTCCGCAGCGGATGTGCCCGCCGTTGTGGAACACGGGCAAGCCCGGCTTGATCGCATCGATCGCTGCGCGCACGCGAGCCGTGTAGTTCGCATACGTCCGCTCCCAGAGACGTTTGAAGGCGTCCGTGTCGCGCGGATCGTGCCCTTCGCGCCGGAGATCGGCGACGCAAGATTGGCAGTAGCAGCGGCGCACCGCGACGATATCGAGGAAGATGCCGTCCGCATCGTAGCGGGACACGACTTCCTCGATCTGGGCGATGAGCAGATCCAGGTAAGGCGTGTTCAGGCAAAATTCATGATAGCCCGGCTTCATGAAGCTGTCGACCCAGCGGGTGCGGTCGTTCTCGTCCCGAATGAGCCATTCCGGGTGGCGGCGGGCGAGCTTCTCGTCGAGTCCCGCGGAGATGTACACCGGCGTCTTCACCCCGATCTCATGCGCGGCCTCGATCATCGCTCCGAGCAGATCGAACTCGAGCCCGGGGTGCATCTCGTTCGCTTCGGACGGATGGTACGCCCAGCCGTGATGGCACTTGGAGAACACGGTGATGGAATCGACATGACCCAACTGCAGCATCGATTGGAATTGGGCTTTGGAGAAGTTGCGGCCGATCCCGGGGATGGCCTCCGACGTATGGAAGTCGAGATGAACTTGGCGAAAACGCATTATACCAGCTCCTTTGCTATCTTTTATGTCCATGCCTCTACAATATACCTGTTGCACGCCTAGCGATAGAGATCAGGCCGACTTAGAGCAGCACATTATCGACTATAATCCCGGCGAATGGCGGATCTCGACCAAGCTGTGATCTCACGAGATGGAATTTTTCCCTCTGGCATCATCTACAAGATTTCGCCGGAACTTGCTACAATTGAGAAGGCTTATACAGATAGCACATTCTCGACCGTAGTGTCATGTAATACTAGGAGGGAGTCTCATGCAGGTGTTGGAGATGACCATACCGCCGCTGCCCCAGCTGCTGACCGTAGGGCATGCGGTGTGGAGGGCGGGCGACCAGCATTTTCGCCGCCGGTTCGGCTTGTTCGATGTGCTCTTCATCGTTCGAGGCACGCTTCATATGACGGAAGAGGGCCAGCCCTACGATATTCAAGCCGGGCAGCTCCTGATCCTCGAAGCCGGCTTGGAGCATTGGGGCCATCGGAGCTGCAGCGAGCCGACGGAAATTTTTTGGCTGCATCTGAGGCAGGAGGCGCCTTATCGGAGTATACCGATGGAATCGGTCTCTTGGTCGTCTATGCTGCCGCAAGGCACCGATCGGGACCTCGTCCCAAACGAGCAGCATGTGTATTTGCCCAAATATGCGCATGTCGACATGGACGGGCTCCTTCCTCTATTGAAGGAGATGGTCGAGATCCACCGCACCTTGTGCCGGGAGAACGCCATGCTGCTGCATGCGAAGCTGGCCGAGCTGCTGGTCCGGCTGCAGCAGGGGCTCCGGAACAAGCAGGTGTCCCGGTCGATGAGCATGTGCGAGCAACTGAAGAAGGTGTTGCACCGTCGATTTCGGGAACCGTTCGACGCGGGGGAGCTGGAGCGGGAGCTGCATTACAACTTCGACTATGCGGCCCGCTGCCTGAAGCGTCACACCGGCATGAGTCCGCTGAAGTATCAGCATTATTTGCGAATCGAGGAGGCCAAGCGGCTGCTCCGCCATTCGTCGATGACGGTGGGCGAGATCGGCGCACAGGTGGGGTATGCGGACGACAATTATTTTATTCGGATGTTTCGGAGAACGGCGGGACTCAGTCCGGGCGCTTACCGGCAAGCGGATGGAGAAAGGCATGGATTCGAAGCCCTGTAGATTTGGAACCGGTACCCGCCCGGTCTTCTCAAGAAATTCACACGTGTGCAGTAGCAAAGCGCGAAAGCAAATGTTACAATAATGCAAGTACCTGGAGCATGCTGCAAGCCGTAGTTTACATACACACCGCACTATAAAAAGGGAGGCTAAAACCTTGTCACAACCGAATCCAACTTTAGATCAACTGTCCATCAACACGATCCGCACCCTCGCGATCGACGCGATCGAGAAAGCCAATTCCGGCCATCCCGGGATGGTCATGGGCGCCGCCCCGATGGCGTACGTCCTGTGGACGCAGCAAATGAGCCACAACCCGTCGAATCCGAGCTGGATTAACCGCGACCGCTTCGTGCTGTCGGCCGGCCACGGCTCCATGCTGCTGTACAGCCTGCTGCACCTGTGCGGGTATGACGTCACCATCGACGATCTCAAGAGCTTCCGCCAGTGGGGCAGCCGCACGCCGGGGCATCCGGAGTTCGGGCACACCGCGGGCGTCGACGCTACGACCGGTCCTCTTGGCCAAGGGATGGGGATGGCGGTCGGCATGGCGATGGCCGAAGCGCATCTCGCCGCCGCCTACAACCGCGACCGGTTCAATGTGATGGATCACTACACGTTCGTCATCTGCGGCGACGGCGATATGATGGAGGGCGTATCGTCGGAAGCGGTATCGCTCGCCGGCCATCTGAAGCTGGGCAAGCTGATCGTGCTGTACGATTCGAACGATATTTCGCTGGACGGCGACTTGAACATGGCGTTCTCGGAAAATGTGCAGCAGCGCTTCGAGGCGTACGGCTGGCAAGTGCTGCGCGTCGAGGATCAGAACGATCTGGGCGAGATCGATCGCGCCATCGCGGAGGCGAAGGCTGACACGACCCGTCCGACCTTGATCGAGGTCAAGACGACGATCGGCTACGGCAGCCCGAACAAGGGCGGCAAGGGCGGTCACGCCGGCCCGCACGGGTCGCCGCTCGGCAAGGAAGAGACGAAGCTGACGAAGCAGTTCTACGGCTGGCCGGAGGAGCCGGATTTCCTCGTGCCGGACGAAGTGCGCGCGAACTACGCCAAGGTGAAGGCGAACGGCGAGCAAGCGGAAGCCGCTTGGCGCGCTCTGTTCGCGGAGTACCGCCAGGCGTATCCGGAGCTCGCTCAGCAATTCGAGGACGCGGCGAGCGGACGGCTGCCTGAGGGCTGGGACGCGGACCTGCCGAAGTACACGCCGGCGGACAAGCCGCTGGCGACCCGCGCCGCGTCCGGCAATGCGCTGAACGCGATCGCGAAGCGCGTGCCGTACTTGGTCGGAGGCTCCGCGGACCTCGCGAGCTCGAACAACACGATGATCAAGGACGCCGGCAACTACAGCGCGGCGAACTACGGCGGCCGCAACTTCTGGTTCGGCGTCCGAGAATTCGCGATGGGCTGCGCCCTGAACGGCATGATGCTGCACGGCGGCTTGCGCCCGTACGGAGGCACGTTCTTCGTATTCTCCGACTACCTGCGCCCGTCCGTGCGGCTCGCCGCTCTGATGAAGCTGCCGGCGATCTTCGTGCTGACGCACGACTCCATCGGCGTCGGCGAAGACGGCCCGACGCACGAGCCGATCGAGCAGCTGCCCGCGCTGCGCGTCATCCCGGGCATGACCGTGCTGCGTCCGGCGGACGCGAACGAGACCTCGGCGGCGTGGCAATATGCGCTGAGCCACAACGACACGCCGTTCGCGCTCGTGCTGACGCGCCAAAACTTGCCGGTGCTGCCGGGCTCGGACGAGCTGGCGTTCGCGAACCTGGGCCGCGGCGCGTATGTGCTGGCGGACGCCACGAACGGCAAGCCGCAGGCGCAGCTGCTCGCAACCGGCTCGGAGGTGCAGCTCGCCGTAGCGGCGCAGAAGCAGCTGGCGGAGGAAGGCATCCAAGTGCGCGTCGTCAGCATGCCGAGCTGGGAGCTGTTCGAGAAGCAGCCGCAGGCGTACAAGGATTCGGTCATCCTGCCGGAAGTGAAAGTCCGTCTCGCCATCGAGATGGCGTACCCGCTCGGCTGGGAGCGCTATGTCGGCGACGGCGGCGCGATTCTCGGCATCAGCAAGTTCGGCGCCTCCGCGCCGGGCGACAAGATCATCGCCGAGTACGGCTTCACCGTGGCGAACGTGGTGTCCAAGGTGAAGGCGCTGCTGTAAGCGTAGGGTAGTCGGGTAAACTGTATTGCACTGAATTTTCATGGAAGAGGAGCCCCCATCGATGTCCCAATTTGAGAATGTAACGGTTCTGCACAAAGCGAACGTGTATTTCGACGGCAAAGTCACGAGCCATACCGTGGTGTTCCCGGACGGCTCCAAGAAGACGCTCGGCGTCATGCTGCCCGGTCAATTCGAGTTCAACACGGACTCGAGCGAGATCATGAAGTTCCTGTCCGGCGACCTGCTCGCCCTGCTGCCCGGCGAGACGGAGTGGAAGCCGTTCTCCGGCGGCACGCAATTCGACGTCCCGGCGAACTCGAAGTTCAAGGTGGACGTGAAGTCGATTACGTCGTATATTTGCTCGTTCGGCTGAGCATCACCCGCACTAAGGAAAGGCCTGTTTCGTCCCCGTTGGTGGGCGAGCGGGCCTTTTTCTTACGTTTCGGAGAAAACGAGTTTATTTAAAATTCCTCGTCTACGCGGCGTGCGACTGTGCTATAGTGTAACAATAACGCATTCCGATCCGGGTCGAATGAGGAGGTCCCAAGCGATGCAGCATCCTGTTCCGGCACCGCAACTTCAATTGCATACGCTTGCTTCCGTCGGCTGAAGACCCGAACTACGAGGGTTTGCACGAATCATCGTGTGTTTCGCTCCAGACGGGGAGTCTGGGGTTTTTTGCGTTTTTCTGGAAAGGTCGTGATATACATGTCTACCAACAACAAATCGGCTTCTATCGGGTGGCTGCTCCGCTATCTCGTCCCGGTCAAGGGCCGGATGCTGCTCCTCCTCTCGCTGCTGCTCGTGTCTACAGGGCTCCAGCTGATCCATCCGCAAATCGTGCAGCGCTTCATCGACACGGCCGCGGCGAAAGGGGCCGTCTCCAGCCTGATGGCGCTCGCCGGCGTGTACTTGGTCATCGCGGTGTTCAGTCAGCTGGGCACGGTGGCGATCAGCTTCCTCGGCAATGACGTCGCCTGGCGGGCGACGAACCGGCTGCGGGCCGATCTGCTGCAGCATACCTTGCGGCTTGATATGCGGTTCCACAACCTGAAGACGCCGGGCGAAATGATCGAGCGCATCGACGGCGATGTGACGTATATGTCGAATTTTTTTGCCATGTTTATCGTCCAGATCGTCGGCAGCTTTATTCTCCTGGCCGGCATTCTGGGCTTCATGTTCACGTACAATGGCCCGATCGCAGCGGTGATGACGCTGTTCACTTGCCTCTCCATCGGTGCCATGCTGCTCATCCGCAACCTGGGGGTGTCCAGCTCGCAGACGGAGCGTCAGGCGAGCGCCGCCCTATACGGGCTCATCGAAGAGCGGATCGCCGGCATAGAAGACGTGCAGACAAGCGGCAGCGTGCCGTATGTGCTGAACCGGTTTCACCGCGCTATGCGGAACGTGGCCGTTCGCGGGGTCAAAGCTTGGATGCGGCGGGTCGTGCCCTGGAATGTAACCGTGGTGCTGTTCACGGTCTCGGTGACGGTCGTCCTGCTGATGGGCGTGCGGCTGTACCTGAACGGCGCGGTAACTCTCGGTACGCTGTTCCTGTTCTTCCAATACACACAGATGCTGAACGATCCGATGGAGCAGCTCGGCAATCAGATGCAGGAGTTCCAACGGGCCAAATCGGGCATGCGCCGCGCGCTCGAGCTGCTGTCGGAGCGAAGCGAGATTCAGGACGGCCGGGGAGATGGTGGCGTCTTGCCGGCAGGTCCGCTCGAGGTGGAATTCGAGCACGTGCATTTCGGCTATCAGCCGGAGAACATGGTGCTCCGGGACATTCACTTCTCGCTTCGCCCCGGCGAACGGCTCGGGATCGTGGGGCGTACGGGGAGCGGCAAATCCAGCATCAGCCGCCTCCTGCTCCGGCTGTACAATATCAATCGCGGTACGATCCGCGTCGGTGGTGTGGACATCCGCACGCTTCCGCTCGCAGACCTGTACCGGAGGGTCGGGATGGTCACGCAGGACGTGCAGCTGTTCGACGGCACGCTGCGCGACAACTTGACCCTGTATAGCAGCCATATCACGGACGAAGAGATACTGGAGACGACCCGGGAGCTCGGTCTGAAGCCTTGGATCGACGCGCTCCCGGAAGGGTTGGATACGCATCTGTCGAGCGGGGGCGCTTCGCTGTCGGCCGGCGAAGCCCAGCTGTTCGCGCTCACGCGTGTGTTCCTGACCCAGCCTAGCCTGGTCATTCTGGATGAACCGTCCTCCCGGCTCGACGGCGCCACGGAGGCGGCTTTGCAGGCCGCCGTAGACCGGCTGCTCGAGCGATGCACCGGGATCATTATTGCGCATCGGCTCGCCACATTGGAGCGCGTCGATCGCATCCTCGTTCTGGAGGAGGGGCGTATCGTGGAATTCGGAGCCAGGGAAACGCTGGCGAACGATCCGAATTCCCACTACGGCCAGCTGCTCCGGACGGACCGATTGGAGGAATTGGCATGACGGTAAGCCGTTTTATGGGACGGCTGGTACAATATCGACTGTCCTTATTTATAGTGAATGGTCTTTTATGGGGCTTGTTTCACTCGATCCCGGTGCTTGTCGGGCTTGGCCTGCAATGGTTTTTCGACCGCGTCACCAGCCAGTCCGCCGACTATATATGGCTGGCTGTGCCGCTGATGGTAGTGGCCTTGATCCGGTTTACCCGGGTCGGGGTATTCTTCCTCGCCTTTTACGAGTGGGTGACCTACATCTACAACCTCCAGGCGATTCTGCGGACGAACATGCTGACCGGCATTATGCGCTGGCCGGGCCGCAATCTCCCGGCCTCGCCGGGCGAAGCGATGAGCCGCTTCCGGGAAGACGTCGACGAAGTGGTCGAGTACGTGGAGTCGTGGGTCGATTTTTGGGGGCGGCTCGCGTTCGCGATCGGCAGCATCTGGATCATGGCCCAGATCAATGTGTGGATCACGATCGTCGCCATCTTGCCGCTAGTGCTCGTGACGTCGCTGAACAACTTGTCCGGGGACCGGGCGCGCCGTTACAGCCAGCTGAACCGGGAAGCGACCGGGCGTATCACCGGCTTCATCGCCGAGACGTTCGGCGCCGTTCAGGCGGTCAAGCTCGGACGGGCGGAGGACCACGTCCTGAACCGCTTCCTGCAGCTGAACGAGAAGCGGCGCCAAGCCGCGCTCCGGGACAGCCTGTTCAAGCAGTGGATGCGCTCGCTCAACCAGCATGTGCTGAGCATCTGTACCGGCGTCATCCTGCTGATGTGCGCTTCGGAGATGCGGGCCGGACGGTTCACGGTGGGCGACTTCGCGCTGTTCACCATGTATCTCGCCATGTTCTCGAACAGCATCTCGCTCTTTGGCTATATGGTGTACCAGCACAAAAGGCTGCGCATCGCGCTTGACCGGATGCGGGCGTTATTCCGGCCCGGGGAAGAGGATGGGATTGTGGAGCATCGTCCGACCTATCTGAAGAGCGACCCGCCTGAGGTAACGGCGCCCGAGCCTCAGTCGGATGACCGGCTGCACCGGTTCGAGGTGGAGGGGCTCACCTACACGTATCCGGATTCGGAGAACGGGGTGAAGGATATCCGGTTCCGGCTGAAGCGGGGCCAGTTCCTCGTCGTCACCGGGCGGATCGGGTCGGGAAAGTCGACCCTAGTCCGGTCCATGCTCGGGCTGCTGCCCCGGGAGGCGGGGACGATCCGCTGGAACGGCCGGCTCATCGACGACCCGGCCACCTTCCTCGTGCCGCCTAGGGCGGCCTATACGCCACAGGTGCCGCGCCTATTCAGCGACCCGCTGCGGGAGAACATCACCCAGGGCCGGGGCGTGGACGAGGCCGGGATGGCCCGTGCGGTGCGCCTCGCGGTCATGGAGAAGGACATTGACGACTTGAACGACGGTTTGGAAACGTATGTCGGCCCGCGCGGCGTCATGCTGTCGGGCGGCCAGATCCAGCGCGCGGCTACCGCGCGGATGATGCTGACGGAAGCGGACCTGCTCCTCTTCGACGATCTGTCCAGCGCGCTGGACGTCGAGACGGAGAAGCAGCTGTGGGAGCGGCTGTTCCAGGAGCGCGACGTGACGTGCATCGCAGTGTCCCACCGGCGGGCGGCACTGGCGCGGGCGGATCACATCCTTGTGCTGAAGGACGGCCGGATCGAAGCGGAAGGGACGCTGGCGGAGCTGCTCGCCACGAGCACCGAGATGCAGCTGCTGTGGCAGGGGGAAACGACACCGGAACCGAATGAGGAGCCCAATACAGAGCGGACGATGCCTGAGCGTTCTTTGGCGTAGAAGAACAAATGAAGCGCATACCATGGAGTGGTATGCGCTTTTTTTGAATGACTTATTTCCGCCGCACTGCGCTTCCAAAAGGAGGGGCATAAACAAAGCTTTCGCTTGCTTCATCGAGCGCTTGCAGAATATCTTCGGAAAGGCTAAGGTCGACCGCCTTCAGGTTCTCCTCGATTTGCGATTCCCTGGTCGCTCCGGCAATCACCGTACTAACTGCAGGTCGGTGCATCAGCCAAGCCAGGGAGAGTGCCGTGGCCGACGTCCCGATCTCGGCTGCGATTCTCGTCACCTGTTCGCCCAATTCCATTCGCGCGGCGTCCATGCGCTGAGCAAAGTTCGGATTCTTATCCAGCAGCGATCCGGCCGGTACGGCACCTCCCGCATATTTTCCTGTAAGGATGCCTCCTGCTAGAGGAAAATACGGGATAACGCCGATCCCTTGATCTACACAGAACGGAATCAGTTCACGCTCAATACCCCGGTCCGCCAAGGAATAGCCGGGTTGGACCGAAACATACTTGACCAGCTGCTTGCTTTCACTAATGGAGAGGGATTTCATCATCTGCCAGGCGGAATAATTCGAAGCTCCTACATACCTCACTTTGCCGGAGGTGACCAGATCATCCAAGACCCGGAGCGTCTCCTCGAGAGGGGTGTTCGGATCAAAAGCGTGGATCTGATACAAGTCTATGTAATCGGTACGCAAACGACTCAAGCTGCCTTCGATTTCCTTCAGAATATGCTGACGGGAGGATCCTTTGGAATGGGGACCTTCTCCCCGCTTCATGCCTGCTTTCGTCGCCAGGATCACCTCATGACGCCGCCCTTCGAACGCTTCGCCAATGATCTCCTCCGACTTGGTGCCCGTGTAGATGTTGGCCGTGTCAATGAACGTAATTCCATTGTCCACCGCGTTGTGCAGCACTCGAATCGAGGCTTCTTTGTCCGCACGTCCGCCAAACGCATTCGTACCCAAACCTAGTACGGAAACTTCCAATCCACTCTTGCCCAAATTCCGATACCGCACGCCAACGCCTCCTCTAGCCCTGTTTGCTCAATTATAGCAAATATAGGCCGGCTTTTGCACGGCACTTGCGCAGAGCTCCCGCCTCTGGCAGGGAAAAAAGCCATCCGTGTTGTTTATCTAAACAACACCTACTTCTTTTTTAACTGCTTTTGGAGCTGATCGATTTGTCGTTGCATCTCTTCCAACTGCATCTGCATGTCTTGTTGCTGCTCCAGTTTCTCCATTTGCACCTGAATGGCTTCTTGTCTCGCTTGCTCGATGGCAAGAGCTTGGCCGACCAAAAGAATCACCTCTCCGGTGACTACCAGGATTTGTCCGAAGAGCCCTAAGTTTTCAACAAAGCTGGCTCCGCTCTCCTCCGCTATATTAAAGGCAAGATTCACTCGTTTTAGCTTATGAGGAAGAGCAAGTTCAGGCAACAGCCCATTGTATCTTTTTTGAAAAACGCTCCTAGAATGAAAACAGCGACAGCCCAGGACTAAATGCTTTCGTCCCTGACTATCGCTGCTTTTATTTGCTCACAACTCTTCCCCGTCCTCGTCTTCTTCTCCCTCTTGTTCCCGTCTCAGATGGCTCTGGATGTACTCCTCCAGCTTGATGCGGGTGGAAGGCGGGAGGCCGGAGAGCAGGCAGCCGTAATGGAACCAATCATCTTCAGGCTGGATTCGGATAATGCGTCCCGTGATCGGAGGCAACTCCGCTTCCTGCGGGAAATGGATGACGACGAACATATCCTGCGCCAGCGGGAACCGGCTCGCAATCTGCAGTCCGCTGTCGGACAGATCGAAGAGGGTGCCCTCGATATTTTGACCGGAGAAGGCGCCTTCCTGCTCCCACTGGTACACGGACAGCAGGAGCGGGATGTCCATCGGCAGCCGGACACTCTTCCTTCGTTCCACGAACGGTTTCTCCGCCTGCAGGATCGCTTCCGCCGACGGAGCCGCGTTCCGCTGAATCGATGCGCCCATCCACTCTTCATACAACTGAGCGACGGCGCATAGATCCTGCTCGCCCAGTCCTTTGCTGAGGCCCATCTCGAACACGTTCTTCGCCATGCCGAGCAAGGGGGCGGTCAACTGAAGCAGGTCTGTGAGCTGGGTAGCGAGCCGCAGGTCCTTGTGCATGAGCTGCATCGAGAACTGGACGTCGAAATTGCGGTCCAGTATCTTGGGGCCCTTCTGCTCCGCCTGCCGGCTGCCTGCCCCGCCGGATTGGACGATTTCCATGAATTTCTCCAAGTTGACGTTCGCTTTGGCCGCGAGCGACAAGCCTTCGATAAAGGCCAGCGCGTTGATCCCCGCGATCGTATTGTTCGCGAGTTTGGCGTAGGAGCCGGAACCGGCGGGTCCCATATGGATGACGCGTTTGCCCATCGCTTCGAATACGTCCCGATGCTCCTCCAGGACCCCTTCGTCGCCGCCAACCATGAAAGTGAGCGACCCTTCGATCGCATGCGGCTTGCTGCCTGTCACGGGCGCATCTAGGAACCGTACGCTGTGCTCGGCGAGCTCGGCATACAACGTCTTGCTCGTATGCGGAGAGATCGTGCTGCAATCGATCACGGTCATCCCAGGTCGGATGCCCTCCAAGACCCCGTAAGCGTCGTAAAAAATTTGCCGGATCGCGTTATCGTGGCTCAGCATTGTGATCAGCACGTCGACGTGCCGGGCAGCGTCTGCCGGAGTGGCCGCCAAGGACGCCCCCAGTCCGACCAAATGTTCCGCCTTGTCCAACGTACGATTGTATACACTAACCGGGAACCCTTTTTTCACTAAATTCGCAGCCATGGCTGCCCCCATCGTGCCAAGGCCGATAAAGCCGATCTTCTTCATTTAGTCACCTCTAACTCTACTAGGAAGCAGGCCTACGCTTCCATTCCATTCCATCATTGTAGCACTTCCGCTACCTGAAGGGAATCGTGCCGCTTCACTTGTTTTGCCGGTGCAATTCAAGTATGCTAAGTTTAAAAATTTGAAAGGGAGTTGTCCCATGACTGAAAGGCTTCATTTTGACTACAGCAAGGCGCTGACGTTCGTGAATCAACATGAAATCGACTATTTTGCGGAGCCCGTCCGTCTCGCGCACGAGCAGCTGCATAAGGGAACCGGAGCCGGCTCGGATTACTTGGGCTGGATCGATCTGCCTACCAATTACGACAAGGAAGAGTTCGCCCGGATCGGACAGGCGGCCAAGCGGATTCAATCGAACTCCGAGGCACTCGTCGTCATCGGAATCGGCGGATCCTACCTCGGCGCGCGGGCGGCGGTGGAGATGCTGTCGCACTCTTTCTATAATATGCTGTCCCCGGACCGGAGGACCACCCCCGCGATTTATTTCGTAGGCAACAACATCAGTTCTACATACGTGACGCATTTGCTGCAGCTGCTGGAGGGCAAAGATTTCTCGGTCAACGTCATCTCCAAATCGGGGACGACGACGGAGCCGGCGATTGCGTTCCGGATTTTCCGCGAGGTGCTGGAGAAGAAGTACGGCAAAGCCGGCGCGCGGGAGCGCATCTATGCGACGACCGATCGGGCCCGGGGGGCGCTCAAACAGCTGGCCGATGCCGAAGGCTACGAGACGTTCGTCATTCCGGACGACGTGGGCGGCCGCTATTCCGTGCTGACCGCGGTGGGGCTGCTCCCGATCGCTGCGGCCGGCATCGACATCGAGGCGATGATGAAGGGCGCGCGCGACGCATCGGTCGCCTATGCCGACCCCGATCTGAGCCGCAACGAATGTTACCAATATGCCGCCGTGCGCAATGCGCTGCTCCGTAAAGGCAAGGCGATCGAGATTCTCGTCAACTACGAGCCCTCGCTTCATTACGTCTCGGAATGGTGGAAGCAGCTGTACGGGGAGAGCGAAGGGAAGGACCACAAAGGCTTGTACCCGGCTTCGGTCGATTTCTCGGCGGATCTGCATTCCATGGGGCAATTCGTGCAGGAGGGGTCGCGCAACCTGTTCGAGACGGTGATCCAAGTATCGCGGGTGCCGGAAGAGATCGTGATCGGGACCGATGCGGACAACCTGGACGGGCTGAACTTCCTGGCCGGGCAGACGATGGATTTCGTCAATAAAAAGGCGTTCCAAGGCACAATGCTGGCCCACACCGACGGCGGCGTGCCGAACCTGATCGTGACGATTCCGGATATTTCCGCGTATTCGTTCGGGTATATGGTGTATTTCTTCGAAAAAGCGTGCGGCATCAGCGGTTACCTGCTGGGGGTCAATCCGTTCGATCAGCCGGGTGTTGAGGCGTACAAGAAGAACATGTTCGCGCTGCTGGGCAAGCCGGGGTTCGAGAAAGAGAAGGCGGAGCTGGAAGCCCGACTGGACAAGTAAGCGAGTTTGTGACAGGAAAGGCGGTGCGGCGCGGTGCTGGAAGTGTATCGGACGGTCCGGCGCAGCGAGGCGGCCGAGATCGTCATTAAGAAATCCCGGTTCATCGGGCACGTGAAGCCGGTGGAGACGGAGGACGAGGCGATCGCGTATATCGAACAGATCAAGAAGGAGCATTGGTCGGCCACCCACAATTGTTCGGCCTATGTCGTGGGGGAGCGCGACCAGTTCCAGAAAGCTTCGGACGACGGAGAACCGAGCGGCACGGCGGGCAAGCCGATCCTCGAGGTGATCAAGCACCAGAAGCTGAAAAATGTCGTCGTTGTCGTGACGCGTTACTTCGGCGGCATCATGTTGGGGGCGGGCGGACTCGTCCGCGCCTATACCGACGCGACTGTGGCTGGGCTCGCGGCGGCGGAGCCGGTGTACCGGGCGCTCCATCAAGAGGTGCGCGTCGCGATCGACTACACCTGGCTCGGCAAGGTGGAGAACGAGCTGCGCGGCCGCGGCATGCTGATGGGCGAGACGGCGTTCACCGACAAGGTGACGCTCGTCTGCTTGCCTTTGTACGCCGAACGGGAGCGGTTCACCGCGTGGATGACCGACCTGACGCAAGGCCAAGCCGACATTGTCGAGGGGGAGGCGCGCTATGTCGAGCATGAAGAGCAGCCGGCCGTCGGAGACGGCTAGGGGCGCTAGGCTGAAGCTGGACGAGGCGGGTGCTGCCGCTGTTGGGTTTGTGGCTGCTGCAGGTCGTGAGTCTGCAGGCACTGGTGCTGCGGGTCCCGAGTCCGCAGGCTCCGCCACCGCGGGCGCGGACTCGCAGGCCGCTCGGCGGCGCGCGCTGATCTTCACCGGAGGCGCGCTCGGTGAGTGGGCGCTGGGCGAAGTGCGGCCCGGCGACACGCTCATCGGCGCGGACCGCGGCGCGCTGTTCCTCGTGCGTCACGGGCTGACGCCCGATCTGGCGCTCGGCGACTTCGACTCGGTCACCGCCGAGGAGCTCGCCGACATCGAGGCCGCGAGCCGCCGCTTCGAAGCGTGCGATCCGGTCCTGAAGGACTGGACCGACACGGAGATGGCGTTCGTCCGCGCGCTGGAAGCGCAGCCGGACCCGCCGCAGGAGGTCGTGCTCCTCGGCGCGCTCGGCACCCGCTTCGACCACTCGCTCGCGAACGTGCACTTGCTGCGGCAAGCGCTTGCGCGAGGCGTCTCTTGCCGCATCGTCGATGCGTACAACGAGGTGCGCCTCGCGGGTCCCGACACGCCGGCCGTCGTGGCCCGCGGCCGGTACGACAACGTCTCGCTGCTCCCATTGACGGCGGACGTGCATGGCATTACCCTTGCGGGCTTCCAGTACCCGCTGACGGACGCTACGCTGACCATCGGGCAGTCGCTCGGGATCAGCAACGTGCTGCTCGAGCCCGAGGGCCGGGTCACGGTCCGGGAAGGCCTGCTGCTCGTCATTCAGAGCCGAGATTAAGTTTCTAGCCCCGCCGCGGTGTGTTCGGCCGTTGGCGGGGCTTTTTGGCGTACCTGTGTGGGGCGCTAGTAAACCGAAGTTTATTATTAAGCGGGGGGAAGTTTACAAAACTGGCGGGAAACTGGCCGTTTTTGAGCTTTAGTAAACCAATCTTTAGTTAATAGTAAGGCGCGCTTACCTATTAAGCTAAGTTTGGTTTACTATGGGCGCAATAACCGCCAATTGGCTTCAGAATAGTAAGGAAAGGCTTGCAAATTGTAAGCTTTGCTTAACTAGTGGAAGGCCAAGTCCACTCAAGGAAACCCAACCAACTGCACGGATCGAGCGTATCAGCTGATGCCGACCAGCGAGAGAACCAAGGTAACCCATAAACCCATCGATCCTATCTAACCAAGCACACCCAGCGGCCCCATCCAATCCCGCAACCCGAGCAAAAATCCGAGCAACCCCGCAACCCAGCAACCCCCGCAACCCCCACGCACCCCGCACCCCGGCAACCCTCGCAACCCCCGTAACCCCCGCAACCTCCGTAACCCCCGCAACCTCCGCAACCCCCGCAACCCCCCGCAACCCCGCAACCCAGCACCCCCCGCAACCCCCGCAACCCCCGCAACCCCCGCACCCCCCGCAACCCCCGTACCCCCCGCACCCCGCACCCATCCCCAGCACTCCGCCGCGCCCCGCCAACAAACTTTATACAAGCCAACTTGTACTTTTTCCCCGGACAGGTTCATATGGATAAAGTAGCACAACCAATAAAGGAGGAGTACACATGGTAAAACCGTTTGCGGGTTTGGTCGGCGTGTTGTTCTTGCTACTGGGCTTGACCGGCTTCTTCACGCATGAGCTGTTCGGCATGATTCACTTCGACCTCCTGCATAACATCATCCACCTCGGGATCGGAGCCGCCGGCATCTGGGCCATGCGATCGGAAGACACGGCGATCAAGTTCGCCAAGACCGTCGGCCTCCTCTATGTCGTGCTAGGCATCCTGGGCATGGTGCTGCCGGATATGCTCGGCCTCATGCACATGGAGAATGCCGAGAACGTGCTCCATCTCGTAGTCGGCGTCATCGGCCTGTACCTGGGCTTCACAGCCCAAACGATTCAAACCGTCAAGCTGAAATCCAAGATGAACTAAGCGCGCGCCCACACCCGCAAGACGGCCAAGAGCCTCGCCTTCTCCGACCATCCGGCCGGGGAGAGCGAGGCTCTTGGGGTTCGATTCGCGGGGGTCAAGGGCCCGGCGTTTGCATATACTGTACCATTCCGGACGGGAAAGGGAGGGCGGACGCGCATGAATGTGGTCGTTCAACCCGGCGACACCTTGTACTCGATCGCCGCGCAGTATGGAGTGAGCGTGCCGGCGCTTATGCAGGCGAACGGCATGGAGCGCCCGACCCCCCTGGAGGCCGGGCAGACGCTCCTCATCCCGTGGCCCCTGCCCGCGCCTACCCCACTGCCGACGACAGTACCGCGGGCCGGAGGTCAGCAGGAACGGAGGGTCGACCTGCTCGAGGAGCGGAACATCGCCCTGCAGCTGGAGATCCAATTGCTGAAGAAGCGAGTCAGCCAGCTGGAGCAAGAGATGAACCGGCTGCGCGGGCGCATGACCCGGCAGGAGCTGCGGATCGATCGACTGCCTCCCTCTACTCGCTGACCACCGACTGAGAACCTCCGACCCCTGCCGCCTTTGCCCTATTTGCCGAACAAAATCCAACTCCCTTTCACGCGCTTAAGCGCCCAGACGATCAGCCAAGGCACCGTGAAGATCAGGAGAATCCCGCCCCATGTCACTGCATGATACATGGAGCTAAGCGGAGACGCCTGCACCTCGTTCATCCAGATCAGCTGCACGGCCGGATGGATGAAGTAGATGCCGAACGAAGCGGCACCCATGGACGAGAGCAGCTTCGCCAACCTAGGCGCTGCCGTGAGCATGTGACGACCGATCCAGATGGAACTGAGGCCGACGAAGAGCGCATAGGAGTTGAACGTAAGCTCGAACAAATGCTGACCGTAGGTAATGCCGTATTGCCCCAAGATGGTCAGTCCGGCATACATCATCCCGAGTGCGACCGTAACCGCCGGGACCCACCAAATATTGCGGTTCAGCCACCCCAGGAAGCGGTCGTAGTACATGCCGATCGATCCCCCGATGCAGAACAGCCCGAAGTAGGTGAAGAACCACGTGACGCGGTGCTCCATCGGTGCTATGTACAAATGAAACAAGTATGCGCCTATTTGCACGGCCAGCCCGAACACCCATAGGTAGCGCCTGAACCCGGACCAGACCTTTGCAAGGCTAACGACGATCGGGAACAGAGCATAAAACTGGACAATGATGATCATAAAATAAAGGTGATACCCAGTCTCGCCCCAAGCTAGACCCTCAAGGAACTTGGGCCAATTCCACTCCACTCCCCACCCCGGGGTTACGGCAGGGTTGTACAAATAATAAAACACGGCCCAGATCAAATACGGCAGAACGATATATTGAAGCCGTTTGCGGTAAAAGGTGAAGATCTGGCGAACATTCCACGAATCCATATAGCTGTAGAACAGCACGAGCCCGCTGAGGAAAATAAACAGGAAGACGGCGTAATAGCTCAAGCTGTTCACCAGCTTGTACAACACCTGCATCCTGCCCAGCGGCAGGTCCACCGTAGCCGAAGCGGTACCGTGGATGAGCAGGACGGCAGTGATGGCGACGGCACGGACGATGTCCAGCTCGAATAATCTCGGTTTTCTCAATTTGGCTCTACCTCTCGCTTATCAGGGTTGCACCTAGTATACTTGAAAACGTGTGCGCTTTCTACTGAATAGGATTGTTCAAAAAGGCAAAGATCATGCTGTACCCAAAGGAGGTTCATTACGTTCATGACGGAATTGAAATCGAAAGCCCAGATCGAAGCGATGCGCAAAGCAGGCGCGATTCTGGCTGCGTGTCATAAGGAAATTCGCAAACGAATCCGGCCGGGGGTCACAACGGGAGAGATCGACCAGTTCGCCGAGCGCTTCATGCTGGAGCACGGAGCCACCCCGGAGCAAAAAGGCTTCCACGGCTACGAGTACGCCACGTGTGCCTCGGTGAACGATGTGATCTGCCACGGGTTCCCGGGCGCGCAGGTGCTGCGGGACGGAGATATCGTCACGATCGACATGGTCGTGAACAAAGACGGTTGGCTGGCCGATTCGGCCTGGTCGTACGCGGTGGGCAACGTCTCGCCGCAGGCAAGGAAGCTGCTGGACGTGACGCGGAAGAGCATGTACCTGGGGATCCAGCAGGCGGTCGTGGGCAATCGGTTGGGAGACATCGGGCATGCGATCCAATCGTACGCCGAGCAGCACGGATATGGGGTCGTGCGTGATTTCACCGGACACGGGATCGGGCGCTCGATGCACGAAGAGCCTCAAGTGCTTCATTACGGCGTGGCCGGCAAGGGCGTACGGCTCAAGGCCGGCATGGTGATCACCGTCGAGCCGATGATCACTTCGGGCGGTTATGCCGCGTATATCGAGGATGACGGCTGGACCGCCAAGACGGTGGACGGCAGCCTGTGCGCGCAGTATGAGCATACGATCGCGATCACCGAAGCCGGGCCGATCATTCTGACCGACCAGGGCGACTGCTAGGGTGTAGAAGGGCATAAAAAAAGATGGGGGCTGTCCCTAGAGTAGAATGAATCTACTTAAGGGGCAGCCCCTGCTTGCCCTGCGGCGGAATCGAAATTCCGGCTACAGGTCAATCACCTTATCCGTTTGTACCAATTTGCATCACTCCCTTCTTTGGGATACCTTTACTTTACTCCATCGCGGGACGAAACGGTAGGGAACGTTTCGTTGAAAAAAAGCATTCCGGAAGCGGCCTCCGGGGCATTCTACATTTTGGGGGAATGGGTCATACTAGTAATCGAGCCGGCTGTAACCGCTTTGTCACACAAAGTTAATGCTGCGCTAATGTTCCGCTAACAAGAATTTCATGTTCGGGATTTACAATGATAGCAGACGGAAAGGAGTGGAAGGGATGATTTTATACCAGTTGGCCATGTGGATGGAGGAACGGATGCGGCTCAAGCTCGTACTCGACGAGGCGGAAGGGGATCGGCAGCAATTGCTCGCCCGCAAGGAGCAGGTCGAGCAGATCATGCTGACGCAAGCGAGCCGGTGGCTTGTACCCGAGCAAACCCCGGTCGAGCTTGACTTCGATCCGGACGTCTACGTGCCGCTGACGGAGTCCTTCTCCGCTACGGAAGAATTTGCCGCCGCCTCGCAGACGAGCTGAGGCCGAGAGCCGGCCGACAGCCGAAATTTCGAATCGCAATGCCAGTCCGAACCGGGGAGATCCGGAGGGCTGGTTTTCTTTTGTATTGCGGCACAATTCCATGTAGAATGAGTATGCAAGCCGATTGAGCGAGACGGTAAGACATAGGCAGACGAAGAGGGAATGCACGCATGAATGTAATCGTATCCAGCTTGAACGCCAAATATATTCACACCTGCCTTGCCTTGCGCTATTTGAAAGCTTTTTGCGCAGGGGAGTTCGACGTGGAGATGGCCGAATATACTATAAAAGACCCGGCGATGAACATCGTGGCGGACCTGTATCAAAAAAATCCCGACGTGCTCGGGTTTTCCTGCTACATTTGGAATATCGAAGAGACGATACAAGTAGTAAGGATGCTGAAGAAAATCAAGCCGGAGCTGACGATCGTGCTGGGCGGTCCCGAAGTGTCGTACGATACGGAAGAATGGATGCGTCGGGTGCCCGAGGTCGATCATATCGTGATGGGAGAAGGGGAAGAGACGTTCCTCCATCTATTAAGAGAGCTGCGGACGACGCGCAAGTTCCATCTCGTATTCGGGATCACCTACCGGAAAGGGGACGAGGTTGTAGTGAACCCCGGCCGGCCGAAGCTGGAGCTGAACGAGATCCCGTCGCCGCATCGCTTCGAGGAGGATTACGCGGCCCTCGGCAAGCGGGTCGTCTACTTCGAGACGAGCCGGGGCTGCCCGTTCAGCTGCCAGTTCTGCCTGAGCAGCATTGAGGTAGGCGTGCGGTATTTCGACATGGAGCGGACGAAGGCCGATCTGTTGCACTTGATCCAATCCGGAGCGAAGTTGATCAAGTTCGTGGACCGGACGTTCAACATCAAGCGCGACTACGCGATGGAGATATTTCAATTCCTGATCGACAACCACGGCGGGTCCTGCGTGTTCCAGTTCGAGATTACCGCCGATATTATGCGGCCCGAAGTGCTCGATTTCCTAGCCGAGCATGCGCCTCCGGGCGTCTTCCGGTTCGAGATCGGGGTGCAGTCGACGAACGACGAGACCAATGCGCTCGTGATGCGCCGGCAGAACTTCGCCAAGCTGACGCGGACGGTGACGAAGATCAAGGAGAGCGGGAAGATCGACCAGCACTTGGATCTGATCGCCGGATTGCCGGAGGAGGATTACGCCTCGTTCCGCCAAACGTTCAACGACGTGTTCGCCTTGCGGCCGGAGGAGCTGCAGCTCGGCTTCCTGAAGATGCTGCGCGGCACCGGCCTGCGGCGGGACGCCGAGAAGTACGGCTACGTGTACATGGACCACTCGCCCTACGAGATTCTGGGCAACCGGATCTTGCCGTTCTCGGATATCGTACGGATTAAGCGGGTGGAGGATGTACTGGAGAAATATTGGAACGCCCACAGGTTGGACCATACGGTCGAGTATTTGATTCGCGAGCATTTCGAGACGCCGTTTGACTTCTTCCAGCAGTTCGGCGACTACTGGGACGCCCAAGGGTGGCAGCGCATCGGGCATCAGCTGGAGGACTTGTTCGCGCGGCTGCAGACATTCCTGCTCGATCGGAGCACCGCGGACATGGAGGTCGTTCAAGGGCTGATGAAGCTGGATTACTTCCTGAATCACAAATACAAGCCGCGTAAGACGTGGTGGACGTTCTCCATGGACAAAAACGAGCAGACGGCGTGGATGCGGCTGATGGCCGCGCACCCGGAGCGGGTCGAGGGAGACGGCTTTGGGGAACTTAGCTTGGGCGAGAAGGAGCTTCACAAGCATACGGCGCTGGAGCGCGTCCCATTCGACCTGGCGCGGTATCTGGCCGCTGGAGCTGTGGAGACCGACCGCTCGTCGATCCTTATCGCTTATTTTGACCCGGAATCCGGCGCCTCTTCGCGCATCTACAGCTTGCCGGAGGACCGGGCGGCACTTGCGGTGGAATCCGGGAATTGAATAGAAGATCAGCCCAGGCTGGAAGTATGGCGCAACGGTAGGACCCAGTCGTTGAAGAGGGTGAAGTGCCTCCATGAGATCAATGTTTAAAATGTTTCGTATCTCTTCGTTTAGAGGGCGTTTCCGATTCTGGGTCGGAGCCATTATTATGGGGATGAGCGTGCTCATCTTGCTTTCATTTGCTTTACTCGTACGCATCATTAAGGAGCAGGAGACGTTCAATACGCTGCAAGAAACGGTTACCCTGCAGAGCCAGTTCATAGATAAGTGGAAGGCCGAGCGTCAAGCGGATATTCGCTACTTGGCCTCCATGACGGGTCGCGCGGGAATTGACCTGAATCGGATAAAATCGGAATTCGAACAGTTCACGCTGACGCATCCGGATTACGATACGCTCTCGTTCATTGACAAGTCGGGTGTAATCCAATGGAACAGCTCGGGAGCGGGCGGCAGCACGAATGTGGGGGACCGGGATTATTTCCTCGCCGCTGCAAAGAAGAGCGATTATGTGTCCGACGTGATCGAGAGCCGGGTGACCGGTCGGCTGATCGTCGTCTTCATATCGCCCGTCGTCGGGCCGAGCGGGGACTTCCAAGGCGGGGTCGCGGGTTCGGTTCGCCTCAATACCCTCGATGAGCTGATGCATCAGTTCCAGCTCGGCACCACGGGAGAGACGTATATCTTGAATCGGAACGGCTACCGGATTACGAAGGCTGTCCCGGGGTCGGACGAAACCCGGCTGAGCCGCCAATATGTAACGGCGATCTTCGAGCGCGCGCTGGCGAACCGGCAGGATACGTCCGCTTACTTGAACCCGGATGGGACGAAGGTGTTCGGCGCCTTCTCGTGGACGCAGGATCACAGCTGGATCATCGTGGGAGAGCTCGCCTACAAAGAGGTGTTCCGGCCTTATTACACGCTGCTCAAGGTGATGGTTGTCATTACGCTGGGGATTCTGCTCATCTGCTACGTGCTCGCGCTGTCGCTGACCCGCCGGATGGAGGACGTCATCGGCCATCTCCTGCACGGGACGACGCGTATTCGTGAAGGCCAGTATGGCTACCAGATTGACCGGCAAGTGATCGATTCGGCGCCGTCCGAGCTGCGGGAGCTGTCGGACAATTTCAACGTCATGTCGGAAAAGCTGCAATCGACGGTGCTGCTCTTGGAGGAATCGGCGGTCGTCGACCATCTGACGGAGGTCTACAACCGGCGGTTCCTGATGAATGAAGGGAACAAAATGATGATGTCTTCGCTGCGCGCCGGCAGCCCGTGCAGCGTCCTGCTCATCGACGCCGACTACTTCAAGTCGGTCAACGACCGGTACGGGCACTTGATCGGCGACCGTGTCCTGAAGCACATCGCCGAGGTGCTCGTCGGCTGCGTGCGGACGTCGGACGTCGTCGCCCGCTACGGAGGCGAGGAGTTCGTCGTGCTGGCGACGAACTGCGACCTGCAGCAGGGGCAGGAGCTGGCGGAGCGGATCCGCACCTGGGTCGAGAGCTCGCCGTATCGGGAAGAGGCGATCACGATCCGCCTCAGTGTCAGCATCGGCGTGACGCAGAACAGCACGGTGCGCCAGTACGGCACGAACGTGCTGGAGGACATGATCGAGCGGGCCGACAAGGCGCTGTACAAGGCGAAGCACCGCGGCCGGAACCGCGTCGTGGCGGAGCCGGCGCCGGCCGAGGAGGACGAGGGCAAGGATAAAGACAAGGACAAGGATAAGGATAAGGATAAGGA
Source organism: Paenibacillus sp. HJGM_3 (assembly GCF_045062745.1). Lineage (NCBI taxonomy): Bacteria > Bacillati > Bacillota > Bacilli > Caryophanales > Paenibacillaceae > Paenibacillus > Paenibacillus sp. HJGM_3. Next base: position 143,876 of record NZ_JBJGED010000014.1, on the reverse strand, counting down.
TAAGGATAAGGATAAGGATAAGGATAAGGAGTCGAAGGGAGGCGCCTGATCGCATGCGGGAACGGATCGGAGGTACGATGGCGGGGGGCGGTGCGTCTGGCGATGGGCCTGCCCAGCCCAGCGTGAAGGGACGGAAGGCCGTTGTCGCCGGTGGGACCGGTCTCGTCGGGATCGAACTGGTGAAGCTGCTGCTGGACGACCCGCGCTATGCACGGGTCGTTGCGCTTACGCGGCGGCCGGGCGCCATCCCCCCTCATCCGAAGCTGGAGGAGCGGGTCGTGGCGTATGACCGGCTCGAGGAAGCTTTGGCCGGGGCGGCGGGAGACGTGCTGCGCGACGCGGACGTGTTCTGCGCCCTTGGCACGACGATCCGGCAGGCCGGCTCCCAGGAGGCGTTCCGCCAAGTCGACTACGCGTACCCGCTCGCCCTGGGGCGGCTCGCGAAGGCGAGTGGTGCGGCGCAGCTGCTGATCGTCACGGCGATGGGAGCCGATCCGCGCTCGCGGATTTTCTATAGCCGCGTGAAGGGCGATGTCGAGCGAGCGCTCCGCGGACTTGGGCTGCCGCGCCTCCACATCTTCCGCCCCTCGCTCCTGCTCGGGGAGCGGCAGGAGGTGCGCGCGGGCGAGCGGATCGCCGCCGCGCTCGCCCCTTTGTGGAGCGCCGTGCTGCGCGGGCCGCTCCGCAAGTACAAGCCCATCGCCGGCCGGGCCGTGGCGATGGCGATGGTGCAAGCCGCCGTCTCGGAGGAGGCGGGAGGCGCGGCGGCGGCAGGCGCGGGCGATGCGATCGTCTACGCGTCGGATCGCATCGCCGAGCTCGCTCAGCGGTATGCACGCTGAGGAGGGGAATAACCTCCCTCATTTTCGCTCGATTGTCTCGAAAATGGACTAATGAAAGGGAAAACCTCCCTCATCTCGGCCGGATTCCGCTCGATTGGAGCGACTTCGGGCCGAAGAGAGGGAGGTTTTCCCTCACGTAGCGGCCCGTTCGAGGATACCCGCACAACATGAGGGAGGTTTTCCTTCTCCTAACAAAGTTAAAACCCGGTCCAGGACCGGGTTTCTCGGGCATCAAGTTCTTTTTCAGCTACCCCCCGAAGGCCTCGCGGAAGCAGCGTGAGAGCAGCGCCGGTTCCACATTCCACAGCTGAGCGATCTCCGGGCACACATTCTCGTCCCACCAATCCGACAGCAGCTTGCGATTGCTGCTATTCTCCACGATAAACGGCAGGTTGAGCACGACCTTCTTCAAGTACAGATCCTCCGCTTCCACGAGCTGAGCGGGCGGAATCCAAATCTTCATTCGTTTGACGGTGCGGTACAATTCGTTGTTGCAGGCCCTTCTCAGCTTGCGAAGCGTAGGCAGCGGGGCTTTATGCTTTTCATTCGTCGGTTGCATGCGGCTGATCCCTTCCTCTCCCTACCACAGTATGCAGCAGGGCGGGAATAGGCTACTCCGCGCCGTTCCAGGCAGCTAGTCGACTACGATGTAAGCGATCATCGGTCCGTTGTGGGCGGCGTCCGGATGCGTCAGGCAGATGAGGCGATAGGTGCCTTCCTTGTCCGCTTGGAACGTCACGACGGTTTCTTTGTCCTGCTTCACCTCGCCTTTAATATTAAGCCCTTCGATGATGAACGGGTGGCTCATGCCGCTCACGCCGCGGATGACGAGCTTCACCTTTTCCCCCTTCTCCACGACGATCGTGCCCGGGTCCCAGCGGTAAGCCTCGATTTCTTTCCCTTCGGCCGTCTTGCCTTCGAATTCGCCGGTGACGAGATGAATGGTCCGTTCCGTGGTCGGAGTCGGACTCATCGCAGCTCGGATCTGGTCGCGTTCAAAGTACATCCATGTGAAGACAGCGAGCAGCATCAAGCCCAGGATCAGCAGCATTTGCTTGCGGTGCAGAACGAAAATTCGGATCACGGATACGCCTCCTTCAGTGTTAGAGCTTATTTAGTACTAGCTATATGCGGGGGCTTGTCTTCGCATGCCTAGCGATGTTCGGGGAGCGGGACGGGGCCCAAGATGCGGGCGCACGTCGATTTGTGATAGAATAGGAGGGACAAATCGGCGAGTGCCAAACTATAGGAAAGTAGGAAGAGATTCGGATGATGGATGCAGTACACCATTTGGTCGACACGGTTATGCAATGGATCACCCATCTCGGGCATTGGGGCATTATGCTCGGTCTTATGATCGAGATCATTCCCAGCGAAATTGTGCTGGCGTTCGGGGGCTATCTCGTCTCCACAGGAGACATCAACTTCTGGATGGCGGTGCTGTTCGGCGTCATCGGCGGGACCATCGCCCAAATTTTCGTTTATTGGATCGGGCGCTACGGCGGCCGGCCTTTCTTGGAACGGTACGGGAAGTACATTTTCATCAACAAGCATCACATCGACCTCTCGGAAAAATGGTTCAACCGGTACGGCACGGGGGTTATTTTCTCCGCCCGGTTCATCCCGGTCGTGCGTCATGCGATCTCGATCCCGGCCGGGATCGTGCGTATGCCGCTCTTGAAGTTCACGGTGCTGACCACGCTGGCCATCATTCCTTGGTCCATCCTATTCGTCTACCTAGGCAAGACGCTAGGCGAGAACTGGGAGGCGATCGACGAGAAGGCGGCGCCTTACGTGAAACTCCTGATGTGGGCGGCGATCGCGGCGGTCGTGCTGTTCGTGGCGTACAAGCTGTGGACGCGGTCCAAGAAGAAATCGTTCGCGAGCGGTTATACCGCCGCCGAGATGCACAATACGGAACGGGAGCTGCGCGGGCTGGGACCCGAATACCGCGTGCTGCACGGCCTCGAGGTGCATTCCGGAAGCGCGGCTCATCGGATCGCACACATAGTTGTCGGCCCGAACGGGGTGTTCCATATCGAGAACAAACCTTGGTCCGGCGAAATTCAGGTCGGCGGCGAGGCTGCATCCGGCTCCGGGCAGGAGGATGCGACCGCGCAGTCGTACCGCTATGAGTTCGTACTGAAGGAGCTGCTTCGCGAGCAGCATAAACAAGCCGATGTCGTAGGAATCGTCTGCTTCACGCACCCGGACGCCCGGCTGCTCGGGGAGAGTGCCGCCTTCGCTGCGCTCAAGCCGGATCGGCTCGTTTCTTACATTCGGGGGTACAAGCCGAAGCAAACGCTGAGCGAGCAGCAGGTTCAGGAGATCGTTGGGCTGATCGAAGAGCACAGCAAGTCGCGTACGAAGTAGAGGTGCGCTTGGAATTCCGGAGGCGTTAGTGCTACACTAAGGGATAAATGGACTTATTTTCTAGGAGGGATTCCGATGGGCGCGAATTTGGCGAACAAGCTGGGGCAAGGCCTCGAGCCGCAGCAATTCATTGACGGCATGACGAAGAACCAGGAGAAATTCCTGGACTATTACAACGCCTTCCAGTGGGAGTCGGACGAGCAAAAGGAATTCTTCGAATCGGTGAGCAACCGCGACGATTTGCGGTGCTTGATCATCGCGGCCGACTGGTGCGGCGACGTCGTGCGCAACATCCCGGTCGTGTTCCGGGCGCTCGAGAACTCCGGCATGCCGGTCGAGGTGCTGATCAAGGAAGAGCATCCCGATGTGATGGCGCAGTTCCTGACCGATGGCGGCGAGTCGATCCCGGTCGTGATTTTCGCGGACACCGGCGGGTTCACGCTCGGGACTTGGGGGCCTCGTCCGAAGCATGTTCAGGACGTCTTGCGGCGCTTCAAGGCGGAGAACCCGGACCGCACGGCCGAAGGCTATGACGACAGGCTCAAAGTCGCCCGTGCCGAGATGATCGCACAATACGGCGAAGGCTACGGCTACCAGCATACGATCGTACGCGAGCTTCGCGACTTGGTGTCCGGCCTGTGATGAAGATCGAGAAGTTCGAGCTCGGCCCGATCGGGACGAACGCCTACTTGCTCAGCACGGAGGATGGCAGCCGCGGGGTGATCATCGACCCCGGGATGAACCCGAAGCCGCTGATCAATCGGATCGAGGCCATGCAGATCGACGCCATCCTGCTGACGCATGCGCACTTCGATCATATCGGCGGCGTGGACGAGATTCGCAAGCTGAAGGGCTGCCCGGTCTACCTGCACGATGCGGAGGCGGACTGGCTGACCGACGCCAAGAAGAACGGCTCGCTGCGCTGGCCGGAGCTCGGAGCCCGGATCGAGAGCGATCCCGCGGAATACGCGCTCGATACCGGGATGACGATCCCGCTGCCGGACGGGGAAGCGCTGCAGGTGTTCCATACGCCCGGCCATTCCCCGGGGAGCGTCAGCTTCCTGTACGCCGGCCAGCATCTGTTCAGCGGCGATGTGCTGTTCCGGCTGTCGGTCGGCCGCACCGATCTGCCGGGCGGCAGCGAGCGCGAGCTGCTGGAGTCGATCCATGGGACGTTGTTCGAGTTCGCGGACGATGTGAAGGTGTACCCGGGCCACGGCGGCTTGACGACAATCGGCTACGAACGGGCGCATAATCCTTATGTGTGAACGTGATGATGGATGAGAACAACCCGCTTTCGGGCCTAATGGCCGAAGAGCGGGTTTTTTTGGAATCATCGGGGCTATCTATAGGTTATAATTAAAGCTTAGAGTTTTCTCACGATCGAGTCGTCCTGCGCCAAGAAAGGCCACGCCGGGTATTCGATGGGCAAGCGGCTGACCTCATCCAGCCTTGCCAATTCGGCCTGATTTAGCAGGATGCCGCTTGCCGCCAGATTATCCTGCAATTGTTCGGGACGCTTCGCTCCGACGATCACACTGGTGACAACAGGCCGGTTAAGTACCCAAGCCAGGGCAATTTGCGCTATCGTCGTTTCACGCGCTTCTGCAATGTCGCGGAGTACGTCGAGGATGGCGAACGTCTTTTCTTTGTCAACGGGAGGAAACGACAGCTTGGCATGGCGGTCTTCGTTTGTACCTTGATCATTCCGGGAGTATTTGCCCGATAAAAAACCTCCCGCCAGCGGACTCCAAACGATCAGGCCCATTTTCTGGTCTTGAAGAACAGGGATGATCTCCCTTTCAATTTCGCGAGCCGCCAGGGAGTAGTAGGACTGACTGCTTTTGAAAGCATGAAGGCCGTGAAGCTGGGACAGTCCTCGTGTTTTCATGATATTCCAGCCGGTCATGTTGGAGCTGCCGATGTAGCGTATTTTCCCGCTGCGAACGAGGTCGTCGAGCACCCGAAGTGTCTCTTCCCAGTCCGTCAACTGATCCGGATTGTGGATTTGGTACAGATCGATATAGTCCGTACCGAGCCGCTTGAGACTATCTTCGACTTGACGAATGATATGAAGCCGCGACAAGCCGAGTTCGTTCGGACCGGGGCCCATTCGACCTCTCACCTTGGTTGCGATGATGGCATGCTGTCTTTTGCCTTTTAGCGTTTTTCCGAGAATTTCCTCGGATCTGCCTTCGGCGTACACATTGGCGGTATCGAAGAAATTGACACCTGCATCCATCGCTCGATCGACCAGGATACCCGCTTCTTTCTCATCCAGCGACCCGAAGAGGCCCCACTTGTCCCCGCCTCCGAACGTCATCGTTCCAAGACCGATTTCCGATACAAGTACTCCCGTATTCCCTAGTAAATTGTATTTCATATCCTTTTCACCCTCCTGAAGTTGGTTTACACTAATGGTGACGGAAGCGAATTGAAAAGGACGCAAAATGGCAGAAAATTTTGTGGAAGGGGATACTCGCCGGATGACCTTTGAAGAACTTTGGGAGCAGCATCACGATCCCATCAGGAATTTCGTTCAGGATAAAACCCGGTATCATCCCGATGCCGAGGATATTGTTCAGAATGTATTTGTAAAGGCGTATAGACGAATTGACGATTTGAGGGATGAGCAGAAAATGCGTGCTTGGCTTTTCCAAATTGCCCGGAACAGCATCATCGATCATTTCCGCAAAGTGAAGCGGACCGAGGAACTGCAGGATCAGCATTCGATTGAAGACCGGTATGAAGAGTCGGATCCTGACAAGGAGGCCGTGTTCGGGTTACAAAACGTAATCCGGCAAATGCCGGATAAATATAGGGAAGCGCTCGAGCTGTCCGAATTGAAGGGGTTGTCCCAGAAGAAACTGAGCGAGCAGATGGGCCTATCCTACTCCGGCGCCAAATCGAGAGTTCAGCGGGGCAGGGAGATGCTCAAAGAAATGATGACCAGCTGCTGTGCCATCGAAGCGGATAGGTACGGCAATATTGTTGATTATCGGGTAGTATTGAAAGAATTGCCCCGATCTATAAAGAAGGGAACCGTTGGTTCGCACCGAGGCTGAATTTCGAGCTGACGCTCGTGTGAAGCCAGGCATAGAGGGCTCTCTTAAAAGTAGAGGATTCGGCTTTGTAAGGCAAAGCTCACAAATAATAAGAGTAACCTTACAAATTCGGCTAGATTTTCATCATTTCCGCCGATTTGTAAGGCAAGGTTATGTTAATAGGGAAGGCGACCCTCTTTAATTGTAAACATAGCCTTACAAGAAGGCGAAAAGTTCCGATATGCCCGATTCATTGTAAGGGAGGTTAGCTTATTGTTAACTTTGCCTTACATCTCTTGGGAGAAGATTAGAAAGTCCAGGTAACACCACGATAACTCGGCTCCGTCTCAGGCTACACCTCGCCGTTCCGCCTCCATGTCGCCAGTTTACGCCTCGCCGCCTTCACCGCTTACCCTGTGTCCGGCCCACAATAGCAGTGCGACTGCAGCCAGCCCGCCGCCTACGGCGCAGACGCCATTCCAACCCCAATGGCTCCAGGCGAACGCACCGATCGTCGAGCCGATCGCCCCGCCCAGGAAGGTGCTCACCATGAAGACGGTGTTGATTCGGCTCCTCGCTTCCGGCTGCAGGCTGTAGATGCGAGCCTGATTGGATACTTGGCTGCCCTGGACGCCAAGGTCTAGCAGCAGTACGCCGATGACCAGGCCCCAGATCCATGAGCCGATCAGCCAGAAGCAGGCGAACGCGGCGAGTGCGATCAGGATCATGCCCCCGACCATATATCGGGGGCGGATCCGGTCCGCGATCCGCCCGATGACCGGTGCGGCTCCCGCCCCGGCTACGCCGACGAGGCCGAACAGCCCGGCGACCCCGCTCCCGTAGCCGAAGTTCGGTCCCTCGAGGTAGAACGTAAGCGCGGTCCAGAACACACTGAACGCGCCGAAGACGCAAGCGGCGATCGACGCCGCTTCCCGAAGCGTGCGCTGCTCCGCGATCAGCGTCCCGATGGAGCGGACGAGCGCCGGGTAGCGGAGTCGGATCTCCGGCCGGCTAATCGGCAGCTGGCGGTGCAGCACGTACGCCAGCGCGAACATGAACAGCGCGGCGAGCGCATACATGCTGCGCCAGCCGAGCCAATCCCCGACCGCCCCGGAGACGGTCCGGGCGAGCAGGATGCCGATGAGCAAGCCGCTCATCACGTTGCCGATCACCCGCCCGCGCTCGGGGGGCGGGGCCAAGTGCGCGGCCAGCGGGATGATCATCTGCGGCGCGACGGTCGTCACGCCCACGATGTAGCTGGCCGCATAGAGCCAGGCGACCGTCTGCGCGGTCGCCACGCCGATGAGCGACACCGCCACCGCTAGCAGCAGGCCGGTGATCAGCTTGCGCCGCTCCTGGATATCGCCGAGCGGGATGAAGAGGAAGAGCCCGGTCGCATACCCGATCTGGGTCAGCATAGAGACATAGACCGCCCGCTGGGCGTCGATGCCGAACGTCCGGCCGATGTCGGCCAGCAGCGGTTGATTGTAATACAGATTGGCGACGGTAACGCCGCAGGAGATCGCCATCAACAGCACGAGCCCCCGGGTCAGAGGGCGGCTCGCGAGTGTGGCCGGTGCGGACAAAGTGGACATGAGGCGAACTCCTTCATCGAACTTTTATAGCGCAGTTTAGGTTAAGTATGCCCTTGCGGCTGATCGACCACGATCGCCTTGAGCGTCTTCAAATACTCGGTCGGCGACATGCCGGTAGCCCGTTTGAAATGCCGGGAGAAATAGTGGATGCTGCTATAGCCGAGCCGTTCGGAGATTTCGGAGACGGTGCAGGTCTCCTCGCGCAGAAACTGCTTCGCCTTCTCGATTTTGATCCGCCCGGCGAATTCGATAATTCCGCAGCCGAAATGCCGCCGGAACACCGAGCCCAAATACGTCTTGCTCATGGCGAAGTCGGCACACACCCGCTCCAGCGTCAACCATACGGACCAGTGGTTCGCGATGTACGCTTCAAGCCGGGAGGGGATGCCGATCTCTTCTTTTTGCTTGATCATAGAAGTCAACATGGGCGGGGTCGTCCTCTTGATCCCGTTGCGGGTCAACTGGATGAGGAGCCCCTCCAGATAGATCTTCACCAATTGCTCCGAGCCGAAATAGGAGGGAGTCGCTTTCTCCAGGCAATGCAGCAGCCGGTCGGTGCGCTTCGGTTTACGAGTGGACGGAATGAACGAGCGGCGCCCCTCCTCGATCAGCCGGGAAAGGATTCGACGCTCCTCGTTGCCGATGCGGAACGTTTTGTTCGCGAAGTACTGCATCGCGTCCGAACGGCAGTCAAAGCAGATGATGAAGAGGTTCGGAGCGGATTCGTGGAACGTGCGCAGCGCATGACCCTCGTTCGGGGCATAAAACACCATCTCCCCTTGGTTCAGCTGGTACACATGAGTATCGGTCGTAATCTCGACACTCCCTTTGTCCACGTAGACGAATTCCCAGAAATCGTGGGTTTCGCTCGGGAAGCTGTAATCCCGGGTCAGTTCGGAGTAATGAAACGAATACAACCTGCGGACGACCAGTTCTTCCTTCAAGTTCAAATGCATGTACCGTTTAAACACATGCCTTCCCCCTTGAAACCCGTCTTTACCCCTCATACTAGTAGGCCCCTGAATGTCTGTCAACCGATCGATGCCGCAACAAAGCCGATTCCCGGTTTACGATTGTACAAATTTTGAGTCGGGAATGTTAAAGATTTTTGCTGTCCCCCGGCGTTATGATAGCGGTGTCATGGCCAGTTCAACTATGGAAAGGGGTTTCGGCATGAAGAGAAGGCTTACGCTGATGTTGGCAGTTCTTTTGTCGTTGCTGTTGGTGCTCGGCTGCGGTTCGAATGGAGGGACAACCACGGACAAAGGCTCGGGGGACAGCGGGGTCGTCGTGTCGAACGTGTCCGGGAAAGTGAGGGTGATCGTAGCCGGCGGACAGCTGGAGAACGGAGTCGATCCGATCAGCGGCAAAAAAACGATGGGGCTCAAGCAGTTCTTCGATCAGGAATTCAGCAAGAAGTACCCGAACATCAAAATCGAATTGAGCGTAGCTCCCTGGGAGAATGCGGACGCCAAAATGCGATCCCTGCTGATCTCCAAAGACATCGACGTACTCGCTTCCGGGGGCTTCGAGCACAAATATTATGCCGCCGGGCTGCTGAGGAGCATCGACGACCTGCTGGCGAAGGATCCGGCCTTCAAGCCGGCCAACCTTTATATAAGCGGGCTATGGGAAAATTCGGTATTTAACAAAACCCTGGACGGGGTACGCTTCGGCTTGCCGACTACCCTGGGCCAGCGGATGGTCATCTATGACAAGAAGCTGTTCGACGACTGGGGCGTGCCGTACTTGTCCGAGCGGCCGACGCCGGAAGAGATTCTGGAGAAGGCGAAGAAGATGACGGGCAAAAACCCGAAGACGGGCGAGATGAACTATGGGTTCTATTTTGCCGGGAATAACTTGGCGGGCAGCCTGTTCACCACCCTAACGTTCGCGTTCGATGCCCCGGGGTTCCAAGGCGATCTGAAGGACCATAAGAACATTAATTGGCAGCTCGATACCCCGAATATGGCCAAGGTGATGAACTGGCTCGGGGAAGCGGCGAAGCTCGCCCATCCGGCGTTCGTGAACAATAAGGGCAATGAGAATTTCGGGACGGATAAAAATGTGAACGCGATCAACCTCGAGATGAACGGTGCGAAAATCATTTCGGATTATAAAGGCAGCGGAAAGAAGGACATGATCGAGCGGTTCGTACCTACACTCAATCTCGGACCCAAAGGGGAAGGCTGGGTGGCGAACGACAGCATCACTATGGCGAAGGAGCCGCAGAACTTGGAAGCTGCCTGGGAAGTGATGAAGTTCATGGGCGGGTACGACTATCAAAAGTACAACTATGAGATGTTCGGCAACGCGCCTACGCTGAAGAACCCGGACTTCCTGAACCCGGACGACGTGTACTTGCAGAAGGCGCTCAAGATCGCCGAGGTCGGGCACACCAGCCTTCATGACAGCGTGGGCGAGTACTTCAGCAGCGAGCTCAATCCGGCGGTCAACGGGTTCATCAGCTCCGCCGCTACGGGCAAAACTCCGGACGTCGCCGCCTTCCTGAAGCAGCAGCAGGACAAGGCGAAGAACTGGTCGTCGCTGTTGAAATAACCGGCGCAGGCGGGAGTCTCTCCCGCCTACTTCTACATACGGAAGCGAGGGAACCAACATGCCGTTCAAAAAGACTGACCTCGTCGGGTACGCGTTCGTAGCGCCGATGCTGCTCGGGATCGCCGTCTTCTTCCTCTATCCCATGCTGGCGTCGTTCGACCTAAGCTTCCGCAATGCGAACGGAGCGGCCGACAGCGCTCGCAACCTGAACAACTATGCCTGGATTGTCCGGGATCCGAACTTCTGGTCGGCGGTGTTCAACACGATCTATATGGCTTTCTTGTCCGTAGTGACCGGTCTGGTGTTCCCGTTCGTGCTGGCCTCGCTGATCAACAGCGTACGGTGGGGCAAAGGGTTGTTCAAGAGTGTGTTTTTCCTGCCCAACATCGTCTCGGTCGTAGGGACTGCGATTTTGTTCACGTACATCTTCTATCCGACGGAGCAAGGCCTGATGAATTCGATCATCGGCTGGATCGGGTTTGATGAGATCGGGTGGTTCTCGGACCCGAGGTATTCGAAGTATTCGATCGTGCTTATGGGGTTATGGGGCTCGCTCGGGTACAACACGATCATTTTCTTGGCTGGATTGCAGAGTGTCCCCCGTGACCTGTACGAGGCGGCGGAGGTTGATGGGGCGAATCCGGTTCAGAAGTGGTGGTACATCACGATCCCTTACTTGCGCGCGATCTTCGTGTTCATCATCGTCATCGGGACGATCGGCAGCATGAAGCGATTCGGGGATGTCTGGATGATCGGCGGCAACGCCGGCAATCCGAACGGGTCGCTGCTCACGATCGTGCTTTACATCTACCGCAACGCCTTCGAGGCTTATCAGATCGGGATCGGCTCGGCTGCGGCGTTCCTGCTGTTCGTCATTATTATGATCTTCAGCTTGCTGAACTTGAGAATTTTCGGCAAAAACAATGTGGATTGAGGGGAGGAATAGCCTATGCTGTCGGTCCGATCCGCAACGTCGCAAGCGTCCCCTCGAACAGCGCTGAGCGTCGTTGTATTCATCAGCCTGTGCGGCCTCTCCCTGATCATGGTGATTCCGTTCATCTGGATGATCTCCACGAGCCTGGATTGGGACGCCGTAGCGGATATTCCGTTCCCGCCGAGGTTATGGCCGCTTGAGCCGACGCTGAAAACCTACCAGCTCGCCTTCGTGAACGTGCCGCTGCTCCGGTATATTATGAACTCCATGCTCGTGGCCGTGTTCGTCATTCTGATCAGCACCGTATCGGCGCTGGCGTCCGGGTACGCCTTGTCCAAAATCCGGTTTCGCGGGGCTTCGTTCGTCCTTATCCTGGCGCTCAGCACCATGATGATTCCGTTCGAGACGACGATGATCCCCCTTTATAAGCTGTTCAACACCTTAAACCTGATCGACTCGTATTGGGCGTTCTACTTGCCGGCGATCGTGTATGGGTTCGGCACGTTCCTGGCCAAGCAATTTATGGATCAACTGCCCTACAGCCTGCGGGAGGCTGCGATCGTGGACGGAGCGAGCGAGTTCACGACGTTCACCCGCATTTTCCTTCCGCTCTGCGGTCCGATTATCGCCACGATGGTGATCCTGCACTTTCTGGGGGTGTGGAACGATTTCCTTTGGCCGCTGCTCGTGCTGCACGATCCGGACAAATACACGGTGCAGATCGGCATGGCCATGTTCACTTACAACAAGGGCGAGGGCGATTATATTGCGCTGATCATGGCGGCCACGACGATCAGCCTGGTGCCGATTTTGGCGCTGTACTTGTTCCTTCAACGCTATATCATAGAGAGCATCGCCCTGTCGGGGATTAAACAATAGGAGCGGGGAGGACCGGATGAAGCGATGAAATGCGGCGTATACGAAAAGGTCATCACTCCGCCCCTCGGGACTTCCATCCCAGGCTATTATCAGGAGCGGCTCGCCACAGGGATCAATGACGACTTGCATGCCAAAGCGTTCGTGATGGAGCAGGGCGAGATGGTGGCGGTCTGGATCGCGGTCGATACGTTCGATCTCACCCGGGACGCGGTTGTCGGCATTCGCCGTAGAGTGCAGATGTTCACCGGCGTGCCGCCGGAACATATCCTGGTCGCCGCTACCCACACCCACACGGGCGGACATATTAGCCCTTGGTTCGCCGGCCATGTCGATGAACAGTACGCGAATACTGTTGTGCTGCTGGCGGCCGATTGTGCGGTGATGGCGTATCGGAATCGCGTCGAAGCCCGAATAGGCGTCGGTACAGGGGGAGAATCGTCGATCGCGTTCCAGCGAAGATTCTTGATGAAGGACGGCTCTGTAACGACGAATCCCGGCGTCCGCAATCCGCTCATCGATCGGGCCGCCGGTCCGATCGATCCGGAGGTGGCGGTCATCCGCATCGACGATGCTGGCGGAAACCCGATGGGCGTCGTGTGGAACTATGCTTGCCATACCGACGCCGTGTCGGGGACGGAGCACAGCGCGGATTATCCCGGAGTGCTGAGCGAAGCGATTAAGCGGGAGCTGGGGGAAGCAGTGGTCAGTTTGTTCTTCATGGGGGCGAGCGGGAACATTAATCATCACGATGTGTCCGGGGCGCTGGTGGTAGGCCCCAATCATCACCGGGTGATGGGGAGTGTGCTGGCGAAGGAAGTCCTTCGAGTATGGGATGGGATCGATTCGGGTGAACCGCGGGGATTGAAGGTGCGGTCGGACCGGTTCATGGTTCCGCTCCGGTATCCGTCCGAGGCTGAACGATTGTGGGCGGCGAATCTGGTGGGGAACGGATCTGTGGACCTGAGTGAGACGGTGCTCGCGAACGAGATTTTGTTGATTGAGCCTGATCGGGGTGCAGTAGAAGAGATTGAGCTTCAAGCGTTCCGGATAGGCGAGCTCGCCCTGATCGCACTTCCTGCGGAGCTGTTCGTGGAGTACGGGCTGCGGATTAAGGCGGCTTCCCCTTTCCGGGTCACCCTGGTGTGTGAGTTGGCCAACGGATCCGGTCACGGCTATGTGTGCACGCCGGAGGCGTATGAGCAAGGCGGGTACGAGCCTCGGATCACCCGCATGAGCCGTTTAGCGCACGAGGCGGGCGAACGATTCGTGGAGCGGGCGCTGGCGTTGCTTCAGCAGTTGCATCGGCCTTAGGTTGAAGGCTGCCGGCCCTGGCAAGGGTTCGGAGAAAGAAGAGAGCGGCGAACGCCAGCAGGCGTTCGCCTTTGTGCGCTGGACAGCGCTTCCTACTAACCGGGGCTTTTCCAAGTTGATTCATAGTCAACTCCAGCTTTGATTGATGGTGTACCCAAGTATTAAGGCCTTTCTGCCCATTTCTAGCTGCGTAAGTTGAGTTATAATGACATATGTATTTATGGTATTGATCAAATTGAATGATTTCATTACATACAATAACGAATACCATTGATATATCATGTTTAACCACAGAGAGGAGAATGCTCTATGAGACTCAGAAAACTCGGTATAACTTTCTTCGCAGCGGTAGTTGCTTTACTTATTCCTTTTTCTTCAGCTTTTGCTGCATTGGATTATTTGGGTAGGTACGGGTTGACGATTAATACGGGAGAGAAGGCTGGAAGCAATCTCTATTATTATAGAACCGAGTATGTACATTCTGATGGCGGAAGTTTTAAAGTGTGTAATTATAATATGTCTAGCACGAAGTTTTTTGTGTACGAGTATGATCCAGGTAGCAATAATGATGACTATGTATACTCTTGGACATTAGGCATGAATGATTGTTATACGTTCACAGGTCTGGATAAATTTAAAGATGGCACCAATAAGAAAGCGGAACTTTATGTGAAAGCCGCTCTCGCATCTGGTGGGCTTGCTTTTGAACGCCAAGTGAAATTATACGACTGATAATGGTAGAGTTGGAAAAGGATAAATTGCAAACGAGAGGAGTCGTCTAATTTTGGCGGCTTCTTTTGCATGTTTGGCATGACCGTTAGCTTTACTGCTGCAGTTGCATGGGACTAAGATTTAAAGGCCGCCGATCCTAGTAGGATCAGGCAGCCTTTTCACTTAATAACTGGGTTCGACCGGGGCGATGGCAGCCGCGATTGAGGTGGGAGTCCAGTTCCGATTTGCATAGCCGAAGGGGGCATTCAACAACTCGACCCAGGCCGGGTTTGTTTGGGCCCATTTCACGGCCGCCGTTCTCGCTTCTTCCCCGTTTTTTGCTGGCTTCACCACCTCAGCAAGGCCGGCAAACTCGCCGAGATCCGGCTCTTGCTTGATCCCATTCCCCGGGACGCGATTCGTGTCCCCTTGCAGCAGTTGAAGCCGAAGCCAGGCGAGGGCTCGAACCGCTTCTTGAAACCTCCGCTCGAAAACGGGGTCTTTGCCGCCTTCTACTAACTCTTGTTTATTCTGAAATAAATAGCCCTGGTAGTCGTCCTTGTCGGCCGGATGTTCGAGTACCCGAGCATATCGATCGATGGCATGCTGCCAATTCGCCAAGGATTCTATATCTACTGCATCCTGAAGGAGATGGTAGATGGTGGGAGACTGGTCGGCTTGCACATCAGTCAACTGCAGCGCGCTATCTCGAATTTGAAATGTGAAGGTGCGTTCGCGCTGCCAGGTTCCGGCACCGGCGGAAGAGATGATCCCGCCTTTCAAGATCAGCTTGGCGTTTTCGATCCGCATCGACCTTACCGAAGGCAGACTTGCCAACCCGGGAACGCGAATCCATTGGTCCTCCAACCATGTGTAGGCTGCATATTGTGTCGTACTCGTATGGGCGCCGGTAATTGTGGATTCCATCAGGATTTCGGGATTGCCCGATTTATATAGCTCGGCTACATGGGTCTTGGCCGTCTCCATCATGTCGTCGGGGAATACGTACGAGCTCAGTGAATATTGAGCCTCGACCGGGGTGAGGATTAGAGCGATCGACGTTGGAATTGGTTGGCCGTTCTCGCCCTTGGGGACAAGACGACAGATGGAGGCGCTTGTAATCGTTCTCGTGCTTTCCCCTATCGTGATCGGGATCTGAGTTGCCTCAGCGCATTTGGCATTGTCATAGTGTGCGACGAATGCTGTTAACCATGCGGTCCAACCGCCAGGGGCAGGAGCCGGTCCAGCGGCAGCGGCTGCATGGGGAGCGAGCCTCAGTCGGGTCCGCATATCGGCGATGAAACTGTCTACCGTGTAATCCTTCGTCGTCGGCGTTGACCCAGGAACGACAGCTGCAACAGCCAGAGTCGGTTCACTGGGCCGTGGCGATAGAAAGGGAGTCGCCGTCGGGGGCGTCCCAAGGGTCCCGGGCTCCTTCTGAATGGGATCTTGTGGCGACGGGCTTGCATAAAAAGTCTCCCGTATTTGGTCGGACCCGATCATCATCCAGACTAGCGTGAGTATGAGTAAGGCTGCCGTTCGATACAAGAGCTGAAACATGGACGTCTCCCTTGTTACTTTGCAGGATTGTGGACTATCCCTCAATCCGGCGTGCCGCCGCGAGGAACCAGAGGAGGAACACGCCGCACAGCAGGGCGAGAAACCCGTACCCGCCGAATATATCGAAGCGCGTCGAGCAATAGCCGAAGCCTAATCCGGCCAAGATGTGAACGGCGTTCAGCCCGAGCGACTGGAACGAGTCCATCGTCGCCCGCATCGAGGAGTCGATCCGGTGGTGCAAGTACCCGGACGCGAGCGGCTCCATCACGCCGGAGAACAGGCAGATGACGAGCATCGCCGGCAGCCCGGCGTAGCTGGGGCTTGCGGCGAGTACGGCGAAGCCGGCCGTGCTCGCGAGCAGGACGCTGAGCAGCAGCGTCCGGTACCGGAACCGGCGAAGCAGCGCGTGCGCCAGCAGGTTGCCCGGCAGCCGCATCACCATCAGTCCGGCGGACAGGACGCCGAAGTACACGACCGGCAGCTCCAGGCGATTCGCGTACAGCTGCCAGAATTCGTCGATGAAGCCGACCGCCGTGCCCGTGATCATCCCGGTAAGCAGGACGAGCCGGAGCCCCGGATTCGCCCCGAAGAAGCGCAGCGATACGGTGACATACTCCCGGAACGAAGGAGCGTGTTGTTCTGGGTCGGAGGGTTCCAACGACGGATCTGACGAAGGTTCTGACGATGGCGAAGCCTTCAAAGATGACCCGCAAGGGGGTTCGATCAGGAGCAGCGAGACCAGAAGGGCGATCCCCGCGCTGCCGAGCGAGATCCAGTAGTTCAGCTCCAGCCCGAACCGGCTGGCGAGCCAGCTCCCGCACAGCGCGGCCAGCATCGCGGACAGGAAGTCGCATGCGTTCAGGCGGCCGAGCTGCCGCTCGAAGTCGGCTGCTCTCCCTTGCAGGAGCAGCGTATCGTACAACAGGGCGTTCTCCGCCCCGCTGCTGGCCGAGCGGCTGATACCCGCCAGGAAGACGACGAGCGCGAAGTGCCAGAACTCGGTCGCGTAGACGAGGATGAGAAACTCGGCGCAGCCGAGCAGAGCGCTCAGCACAAGCAGGTGGCGGCGCCCCCACTTGTCGGCAATGATGCCCGTAGGCACCTCCAGCAGGACGATCGTGATCGCGTAGATGATCTCGGTATACACGACCATCTGGATCGTCATGCCGCGCTCCTCCCAATACAGCCGTTCGATCACATAGGCCGGGATGAGGCTGGAAAAGAAACGGAACACATAAAGCTTCCATAAGTTAGCGGTATAGGTCAACGAAAGAGCTCCTCTCTTAGTTTGGCTGGGCGGACACGCTCAACCAAGCTAAGGCGGGGCTCGGGAACTGCGGGAGGCTGAAGATTAGCAGGGAGGTCTGGCGGTTCGGTTCATGGAGAAGTCTCCTTCCTCGATGGGGGTTATTCCCATTCTATATTCCCATCATATCGGGCGTACCGTAGCCGGTCAAGACGCTGACGAGACCAGGTCAGGTAGAGGAGAGATGCCGATCCAGCCATGCCTTGGACTGCTCCAGCATCGCGAGGGTGATGTGATGGTTCACATTGGGATGCTCGATAAACTGCAATTGATCCGCAGGGATCCCGCAGTGCGACAGCGCCTGTATAAAATACCGCTGGCTCTCGATCGGCACCGTCGCATCCGCCTGGCCGTGCAGCAGCAGCAGCCCCCGGCCGGCCTCCCACTCGATCAGGTGAGTCAGAGGGTCATCGGCGGTAAGCGCTTCTCGTTCGGCGGGGGCCATCGCCGGCATCCCGAACATTTCCCGGAACAGCTCTTCGCATCGGACCCACGCGCACGAGCCATTGATCACGATCGCGGTTTGCACCGCCGCGGCGCGGGCGAACGCGCTCGAGGCAATAAAGCCGCCTGTGGAATGCCCGATGATGGCTAATGGTACGGTTCGCGATGTATCCTGCGATGAACCCGCAATACGGGCTATGGCCTGCGCCTCCGCAGCCGCCTGGCGAACGATACTCCAAAAATGCTGCACCAGAGCTTGCCGATCCCCATAATCCAGCGTCCCCCGCTGTCCGTGATGAGGGAGCTCGGGCACGATCACCCGATAACCCCAACACGCGATTTGCGAAGCGAAAAATATATATCGGTCGATCGTTGAAGCCCAGCCGTGGTACAACAGCACGTTGCCGGCCGGTTCCGGCTGCGTCGGCTCGAACTGAAGACACGGGACATCAGCGAGCGTGATCCGGGAGAAGTTCTCCATCGCGTTATTCCTCCTTTTGATCATTCTTTCAGCGGGCTAACCGCCGAACGATTCCGCCAGCCCGCGTACGAAGCGGTCGGCTGCTAGGGAGAGGCTGTCCCCGGGCCGGGTAATGATGCCGATCGCTCTGCCGGGAATCGGCTCGGCGACCGGCAGCTCCACAAGCGTACCGGCAGCTAGATCGTCGGCTGCGAAATCGCGCGTCATGAAGGCGAGCCCCATGCCCCGGCGCACGAATTCGAGCAGCAGCTCAATGCTGCCGACTTCGATCTCCGGCGTGGCCGTCAGGCCATAGGTCTGCAAGTAGGCGTGGAAAAAAGCGCGCGACCGGCTCCGTTCGGACAGCATGACGAAAGGATGCTGAACCAAGTCGGCCAGTGCATGGGGATCCGTGCCGGCGGCTAGTCCCGGAGCGGCGACGAATACGTCCTGGATCGGCCGCACCGCTAGAATATGGAGAAGCGGCTCCGGGACCGGCAGGTGGACGATGCCGCAGTCGATTGTTCCGGCCGAGAGCCGGGCCGAGATGTCCTCGCTTTTCCCATGCGTCAGCACGATGCGGATGCCGGGATGCGCCTCGCGGAACCGCTCCAGATAAGGGAGCAGGAACGCCTTGCACAGCGAGTCGCTCGCCCCCATGCGGACGATGCCCGCCTGCAGCGTGCGTAGCTGCGCGACCGCCTGCTCGCCTGCTTGCAGCAGCCGATATGATTGCTGCACGTAGGCGAAGAGCGCCTCGCCTTCCCCGGTCAGCGCCACCCCGCGGGGCTGTCGTTCCAAGAGGCGTACGCCGAGCTGCTCCTCCAGTTGCTTGATCGCGTAGCTGGCGCTGGGCTGCGTGATGAACAGCTGCTGCGCAGCCTTCGTGATGCTGCCGGTCGAGGCGGCGTAGTAGAACACCTTGTAATAGTCCATCGCGCTCATGGCATAGAACCTCTCTATGGGTAGGATAGAAACTATCCATTATTCGTATGGCTGACCCTTCTCTATAATAAGGAACAAGTGTAAATCACACAAGAGAGGCGGTTTCCTTCTATGCCACACCCACACCCTCATCCCGACTTGTCCGCCCGCTCCCCGTGGGCGGGCGCGCACGCGCAGGCGGCCGCGGTGGAGCTCGCTCCCCCGCTCACGCCGCCTGCCGGTGCTGCCGTGACCGTGCCCGGCAGCAAAAGCTTCACGACCCGCGCGCTCCTGCTCGCGGGTCTCGCGCAAGGCCGGTCGTCGCTGCGCCACATCCTGCGCAGCGACGACGCCTACTGGTGCCTCGAGGCGCTCGCCCAGCTCGGCACGCGCGTCACCTTCGACGCCGACGACCCGACGGCCGTCGTCATCGAGGGCGCCGCCGGCCGCTGGCCCCGGGTCGGCGGCACCGTGTACATGGGCGCCGCCGGGACCGTCGCCCGCTTCTTGCCGGGCGCCATCGCGGCCTGCGGCCGGGGCGAGTGGCGCCTCACGGGCAGCACGCGCCTCAGCGAGCGGCCGATCGCGCCGCTCGTGGACGCGTGGCAGGCACTCGGCGCCCGCGTGCAGTACGCGGACGCCGCCAGCCCCGGGCGGCTTCCGCTTCGCATAGACGCGGGCGCACTCAAGGGCGGCGAGGTCACCGTCTCCGGCGCGGTGTCCAGCCAGTTCATCAGCGGGCTCCTCCTCGCCGCGCCCTATGCCGAACACGAGACGATCGTCCGCGTCCCGGATGGGATCGTGCAGCACGCGTACGTGAAGATGACCCTGGAGCTCATGGAGCGGTTCGGCGTAAGTGTTGAATATGATGAAGCGCAGTTCGACCGGTTCCTCATCCGGCCCCAGCGCTATCAAGGCTGCGACCTGGAGCTGGAGGCGGACGCGTCCACATGCGGCTACTTTCTCGCGTATGCCGCGCTGACGGGCGGAGCCGTGCGCATTCCGAATCTGAGCGACCGGACGCGTCAACCGGACATCGGAATGCTGCAAATCTGGGAGCGGATGGGATGCACGGTTAAGGCGGGAGGGGAGTCGGCGGGCATCGAGGTACAAGGGCCGCCGGTGGGCAAGCTGCGAGGCGGCTTCACTGTCAGCCTGCGGGAGATGTCCGACCAGACGCTGACGCTCGCCGCGATGGCGCCGTTCGCCGACGCCCCGATCACCATCACGGACGTGGCGCACATTCGGGCGCACGAATGCGACCGGATCCAGGCGATGTGCGAATCGCTGGCCCGGCTCGGCATCCGTGTGGAGGAGCGTTCGGACGGGATGACGATCCATCCGGGTACGCCACGGCCTGCCGTGCTCCCGACGTACGACGATCATCGCATGTCGATGTCGCTTGCGCTGATCGGAACGAGGGTGGAGGGCATCGTGCTTCAGGATCCCGGCTGCGTGTCTAAGACGTGTCCGACGTACTGGGAGATGATGCAGCAGCTAGGTCTGCGCGTGACGGCACGCGAGTAGTGCGCCTCAGCGGGCTCCCGATACGCAGCAGAGGCAGGACATTAACTACCGTTGCCTTCTCCGTGCCGGTCGCCCTGCGCCCTCCACCACTGGTCGACTTTACTGCGCCTCCCGCGATCTCGCCTCACGCATATAGGCTGTATAACAAGCCTGGCAGATGCACGATTGGCGCCGCTTGTCGGGAGGCACCCGCTCCAGGAGCTCTTGCGGCATGCGCTCCGCTTTGTTCATGCACCAGCATGTGCCGCCGGTCAGCACCTCTTTAATGCCGCAGAGATTGTCGTTGCCGCAGAGAGGACAAGTAGCGGCTGCTTCGTTGATCATGGATTCACCCGCTTGACATCATTTAGGAAGATTACATAGAGTTCCATTATATCAATTAGATTGGCCCGAAGGGAGTGGTCCGCATGTCGCAGGCCAAGTTTACGGTGTCCGCCTCGGTCATAGCGCTGAACGAGAATGATGAGATTTTACTGATCCGCAACCCGTTCCGGGGGTGGGAGATGCCGCAAGGATTGATGGAGGAAGGCGAGACGATCGAGGACTGCGCGATCCGCGAAGTACGGGAAGAGACGGGCCTCGAAGTACGGCTGACCCGGTTTTGCGGGGTGTATCACAATCGGACCCGCGATGTGGTCAATTTTACGTTCCTTGCCAGCCCGGTGGGAGGAGTGCTCCGAACGAGCGCGGAGAGTCTGGAGGTCGGGTATTTTCCTATGGAGCAAGTGCTTCGGCTCGTCACTTGGGGCAATTTCCGGGAGCGCATCGAGCGGGTGTTCCAGCTGGCGCAAGAGCCCCGGCACATGCCGGAGCCTTTTCTTATCTCCTTTTACGAGTAAGAGCGTGATCACTCGGCAAAAGCCAGCCCCTTGTCCGCAAGCGCTTGACGCAGCTGCCGGATCGTTTTGGGGCCGAGCCCGTGCAATTGCAGCAAATCCGCCTCTTTGAGCGCAGCGAGTTGCTCCAGCCGAGAATACCCCGCGTTCGCGAGCGCCTGTTGAGCGGGCTTGGACAGCTTTTCCGGCAGGTCGCTTTCGATCGCTTGATTCATGACCGTTCCCTCCTTTCAGCTTATCTTCCGCCCCACCGCAGCGAACAGCAAAGGCAGGTTATCGACAGACGTATCAAGTCGGGCCGGCTCGTCAACACGCAGGATGGAGAATCCGGTTGCTATAAAATCGTTCAAATATTGCGCCAGCGGACGATGATAAGCCCCGAGCGTCGAGCGGATCGTGCCGGACCCTTCCGATTTCCAGAACTGCTCGACATAGTCCTTTACAATTCTTGCGCCATCGCCCAAAGGGGAGCTGAACGGGGATTGAAAGCAAGGATGCGTGATCGCCCAGATCATAATCCCGTCGGGCTTCAGAATCCGGTGCACGGACTGGAACACCGCCAGATGGTCGGGCACATCCACCAGCATGACGCTGGAGACGGCGACATCGTAAGACCCGCTTGGCAGCTGACTTAAGGTCATTGCATCGTCCTGAATCCATGTGACCGCTTCGGTTTTCCGTTTCGCAAACTCCAGCAATTTTCCGCTAAGGTCGACACCGGTTACATGCGCGCCTCTACCTGACAGGCGATAGCTGAGCTCCCCTTGCCCGCAGCCGACATCGCAAATCCGCTTGTCTTGCAAGGCATCCAGTCTCTCCAGCTGTTCGAGGATATACTGATAAGCGCTGTCCGAACGCCCGGAAACTACCATCGCATTATATTGCTCGGCGAACAAATCGTAGTGGGGCCATCCTATCGCCTCCGAATCTACAGCGTTTCTTTTACTCTAAGTCTAGGGGATATAGAAATAAATGACAAGACACAGAAAACCCTGACCGGCAAATGCGCCGATCAGGGTTTTATCGCCTAATTCCCGAAAAAACTGGCTTTGTCTTCTCCGCCAATGATTAATGTAGTGCCTGTGGAGGGAATGAATTTGAAATGCTGCTCGTCGACCTTCGCAGCGGTTGCGCCAACGCCTGCCGCCTGCAGCTTGGTGTTTACGAAAGCGACGAGCGCATCCATGCTCGAGAAATTTTGAGTCAGCTGTATAGTCGCCGTATGGGAGCCGTCGCTGACCGTGAAGCTTTTGTTCGCTTCGTCTCCGGACCCGGTGAAGCTGGTGCCGGTGAAGAAGTACGACCAATCCGGTCCGCTGATGATCAGCTTCGCATTCTTGCCGGTGGCGGTCGTAGAGAGGGTGAAGGTGTCCCCGGAACCGAAGGCAATAATGGCCATGTCCCCCAGATTGAGATGATGGGCATTGTAGTAGTCCATGATCGTACTGATGACCGCCGATCCGACTACCTCGCCGACCGTAAAGGTCATCTCCCCGTTAAAGACCGGAATGTTCCAGAAGAGCCGGATAGGGATACTGAGGGTTCCGTCGCTGACGGTAAATTCCTTGGCATTCGCCCCGCTGAAGTCTGAGGACGTGAGGGATTTGCTCACTGTCTTCGCCGCCGTCAGATTGGTCGATCTGAAATTAAGATTCGAGATCGTGAGGCTTGTCAATCGAAGCTCGGCTATTCGGGTGATGGCCTCGGCCAACTTGTCTTGTGTTTCCTCGCCGATCCACTGCTTCTGACTGGCCGTGAGCGCACCAAAAGCCGTGTTCGCTGTCTCGACTTGCGCTTCATGCCCAAGCGTCAACGCGGATACATCCGGGAGCGCATCAATCAGTGCCTTGACGGCGGCCGCGGCACTTTGGTCCGCAGCATCGAGCTCGGCGATGCGTGCAAGAGCTCCGGTTAGCTTGGTCTGATTCGTGACGAGCGCCTTCTGGGATACGGTGAGTTTGTCAAATTCAGTGTTGGCCGCCGTGACTTGCGTCTTATCCGCAAGCGTCAAAGCAGATACATCCGGAAGCGCCTCAATCCGTGCCTGGACAATAGCTGCAGCGTCACGGTCCACGGCCTGGAGCTCGGCTATGCGAGCGAGAGCTGCGGTCAACTTGGCTTGATTCGTGACAAGCCCCTTCTGAGCTGCGGTGAGGGCGCCGAATGCCGTGTTGGCCGCCACGACTTGCGCTTCATCCGCGAGCGTCAGAGCGGATACAGCCGGAAGCGCTTCGATTAACGCCTGAACGGCTGCGGCCGCATCCTGGTCCTGCTGGAGCTCGGCGATGCGCGTGATCGCGTCCGTCAGTTTGCTCCGATTCGTGACCAGCGCCTGCTGCGCGGACGACAGTGCTTCAAATGCTTGGCGCGCAGCGGTCACCTTCGCCGCATCCTCCGCGAGCTTCAGATCCGCCGCCGCGGGCAGTGAGCCGATGATGGAGATTACGCGATCCGCTTCTTGACGATCGATCTCCTCTTGGGACGGCCCTTCCGGCGTCGGATCAGGATTGGGTGCCGGGTCGGGAGTTGGCGTTGGAGTCGGTGTTGGAGTCGGTGTAGGCTTAGACGGATTCACGGTAATCGGCTCGCCGCTCTCCGTCTCGGCCCGATTCGGTTGTTTGTCGAAAGTTGTCGAGGGTTGTGCTTGCTCGTTCATCACAACCTTCTCGATCGTACCGTTTCCAATCATGTTGACTGCTGCATTCAGGACCAGGTTGAGCACCGCCGCCTCGTCTCCGAGCTCGATCTTGTTCCCGGTCGCCTCCCCGCTAACGGTGATCTTGCCCGCGCTTCCGCTCGGAATGTCGACGCGGACGTTCGCGCTGGCAACCTGCACGTCTTCAAATGTTCCTACCAGCGTGACGACCGTGTCCTTGGGGAGCAGGCTGCTGAGCTGCACAGCGGTGAATCCCGTTCCCGTCACGCCGGCCTCCTCGAGCGTCACCCCGGTTCTCACTACCACCTCCGCGACGGTCGTCGACCCTTCGGCTACGAGCCGCACGGTCCCGCCCGCTTTGTCGACGATGATCGTCAGCAGCACGGAGTCCACTACGTGAACGCTGTGTCCGCCTCCGCCCTTTACGGTTGTCGTACCTTTCACCGTCACATGGTCGAGCACGGCATCGCCTTCGCCGATCTCTTCCGCCAGCGTCAGGTCCCCTTCAATCACCGTGTTTCGGAGTGTAACACCCGGAGCGGTAATGACAACAGTGCCTTGGATCGTCTGGCTCCCCGTTTCCGGACCGTATGTCCCCGCTTTGTCGAACTTCGTCGGTGCCTTCTTAGCCTGGACCGCATGGTTCAATATCACGACCGCTTCAGCGCGGGTCGCATCGAAGGCCGGCCGGAACGCCTTGTCCTCATACCCCTCCATAATGCCCGCGGCGCCTACGGCACCGATCGCGCCTTTGCTCCACGCCGGGAAGGACGCCGAATCCGTGAACGCGCCCGTACTTGGCTCCGACAAGGATAAGTCTAATAGCCGGGCTACGATCATCGCGATTTCCTGTCGGGTAATCGGGGAGCTCGGCCGGACGGTGCCGTCCTCGAAGCCTGCGATATAGCCGGCTTTTACCGCCTTTTGAACCTCGGGATAGCTCCAATCGTTCGCCTGCAGGTCTTGGTATGTAACGCTTCCGGTCGCCGTAAACCCGAAGGAGCGATTGACGAGGGCCATGAATTCCGCCCGTGTCACGGTCCGATTCGGCTGGAAGCTGCCATCCTCATAACCGCCGATCCAACCTTGTTCCATCCATTGCGCAATGTCCCGTTCCGCCCAATGTCCCGTGAGATCGGAGGCGGATTGGAGCGTACCCGCCGCTCCGGCTAGGGGCGGCACGGAAGAAAGCGCGAGCAAGCCGGCCAACGCGACCCCGATCGCCTTCTTCGCCAATCTTGTTCTTTTCATATATCCTCCTTAAAGCTCTGCCGTTCCAAATCGTATCTAAGTATATAGAAACCTACTAGTTTTGACTATTCCGCCAAGGAATACATTTTATAGGTCGTTATTACCAGTTTCCGAGATAAGGTTTCTGTATGATCGACGGGTCATATTACCTAGGCAATGCAAGCATTAGGTAGAAGGGACAAACGTTTTTGACAATGAACTCGATTTGTTTTTACATCGGGTTCCGGCAGAAGAAAGACTATAATGGAGGGGCAGGATTTCTCAAGGGAAGGGGACAGACAGATGGCGGCTTCAGAACAGGTGAACCGGCTCCCGGATTTGAACGGGGATTATTCGGTCAGCAAGGAGCAGATTCAGTCCTATCAGGAGAAAGGGCATATTTTGCTCCGGGGTGTTGCCAATTCAGAAGAGGTTGCGGCCTATCGGAAAGAAATCGCGGAGCAGGTGCACAAGCTGAACCCGCATACGAAAGCTTTGAACGAAAGAGATACTTACGGCAAGGCGTTTATTCAAGTAGGCAACCTGTGGAGGCATAGCAAAGCGGTGGAGCGGTTCGTATTGGCACGCCGTTTCGCCAAAATCGCTGCCGATCTTATGGGGGTGGAAGGCGTACGGATTTATCACGATCAAGCTTTGTATAAAGAACCGGGAGGGGGCCACACGCCGTGGCATCAGGACCAAATCTATTGGCCGCTCGATACCCGGCACACGATTACGATGTGGATGCCGCTTGTCCCGATCAGCGAGGAAGTGGGGTCTATGACATTCGCTTCCGGAACCCACGAAATCGGCTTTATTAGCAAGCAGGTCATCTCGGACGATTCCCACAAGACCCTGCAGCAATATATCGAGTCCAAATCGTTCGAACAAGTCAATTATGGAGCGATGGCTGCCGGCGACGCTACTTTTCATTCCGGTTGGACCGCTCACTGTGCGCCTGGGAATCCGACGGACTCGATGCGGGAAGTGATGACCATCATTTACATGGCGGACGGCATCCGAATCGCCGAACCGGACAGCGCGGCCCGGCGCAATGATCTGGAAGCCGTATTCCCCGGGCTTAAACCGGGCGACCTCGCCGCCAGCGAGATTAATCCTTTGGTTTACCAAAAATAATAGCTCCATTTGCTAGTGTACATGCCAAGGCTGCCGAACTCATCATTCGGCAGCCTTGTTTGTTGTATCTATGTCATCCATAAGTTGCCACAGGCACTGGTGCAGTTCCTAACCTAACTAAGATTTTTGTAAAGATGGTTGACACACTTGAATCCTCGGGATAATCTGACGGGGATCGTCGCATGATTCACTGCATGAATACACGTTAGGGAGGATTCTTGTGAGAAAGTTGCTGCAGCCGCTGTCCATCAAGAAAAATTTAATCGTTTTCTTTCTAGTTCTATTCATTCTTCCCTTTCTTGCTCTATGCCTGATCTGGTATGCCAAGTCAGCGGAAATGATGGAAGAGAGCGGCATTTACTATAATGAGCAACTGGTCCAACGCGTTAATATGCAGCTGGACGAATATTTCACCGGCATTAGTGCGGATACCAGATCGCTGCCGGGCCATCCGCTCATTCAAGAATTCATCAAAGCCGATCCTAACAATTCTTATGAAATGTTTCGTCTGAAGGGCCGGTTCCCTATAGAACTGGTGTCGAACCTGCGCAAGGACATAGCCGGCTTCACGATCCTAACGGCTAAGGGTGCGGCATACGGAAGTCCGATCCAACTCCCGAAGGACATTGAACCGTTCGGCAGTTTTCAGTGGACGGACAATTTTAAGATTGCTGGGATGGCCGAGAAGGACGGAGTACCGGTCCTGATCATATACCGAATCGTCATGGATAATGTGTCGTATGAGCCTGCCGGCAGCATCATCATGGCTCTTTCGTTCGACCAATTCGTCAGAATTGCGGATATTAAGCCTTACGGGAAACACGGCTCCTTCGCGATTGCGGATGAGCAGGGACAAATTCTCTATCACACCGACCGCCAAAAATGGGGACAATTTTTGCCTCAATTCGAACAAATGAATCAGGAAAGCGGTCGGCTCGAGATGAAGGAACCGGAAGGAAAAAAATTACTGGTGTATCAGGTCTCCAAGCAGACTAAATTCAAGATTGTTTCCGAGATTTCCAAGTACGAGCTGCTCGGCGGCCTGATTCGGCTTCAACTGCTGACCTTGCTGGTCGGGGCTGTGATTCTCGGGTTAGCCTTTCTCGTTTTCTCTCGGATGTTTTGGGAGATTAAGAGGCTGCTGGGTGAGATCCACATGAACCGTTTGCGGGAGAAGGAATTGGAGCTGAAGCATCGAGATTCCTTGATGTCCGCCCTTCAATCCCGCATTAATCCTCATTTTCTGTACAATGCCTTAGAAATTATCAATGCCTATGCCATCGTAGCCCAAGTGAGGCCGATCAGCCGCATGACGCAGCATTTGTCGAATTTGTTCCGATATAGCGTAAGCAACCCCGACCAGGTGGTCAGCCTTCGCGAGGAGCTGGACCATATTAGGAACTACATGATGATTCAGGAGCAGCGCTATGACAACTTGCAATTCGTAGTGAACGTGGACAGCGACATGCTGGACAAAGTGTATGTATACCGCCTCATCGTTCAACCGTTGGTCGAGAATGCCTTCCAACACGCGTATGAGCAGCACGAGATCACGCCTAGTACAATTAAGATTACCGGTGTTGCGGAGGCAGACGCGTTCGCCCTATACATCGAAGACGAAGGCGGAGGGATGCCGCCGGAGCTGGCCCGGAAATATAACGAAGCCTTCGAGACGATCTCGGAAAATAAAATGCTCCAATCCGGCTTCAGCCCCTTCCAACGGATCGGTCTCTGGAATGTACACGCCCGGCTTCGCTTGGGTTTCGGCGTCCCTTACGGAATCCATATCATCCGTTCGGGCGAGGACGGCTCGATCATCCGTATTCTACTTCCCTATATGACCGGCGTGATTACTCCGCGCCTTAGCGAAAGGAGCATCTGACGATGGCTATGCATACGGTGGTGATCGCCGACGATGAACGAATGGTTCGGATCAGCCTGCGAACTATGATCGAACGGGATAACGCCGGCTTCACGGTCGTGGGCGAAGCCCATGACGGGGAGAACGCGCTGCGGTTGGCTTCCAAGATGAAGCCGGACCTGCTTATTACGGACATCCGGATGCCGGGACTCGACGGATTGGAGCTCATTCGCAGCCTGTCGGAGGAAGGGGCCTCTACGGAATTCATCGTCGTCTCGGGCTATAGCGATTTCGAATATGCCCAGAGCGCGCTTCGATTCGGCGTCGCCGATTATTTGCTGAAACCGATCGATCCGGACTATATGAGGACTGCGCTGCGTAAGATGGGCAGTCGAATTGAACGGAAACGCGGCAACGCCGCCCCCAAGCAATGGATGTGGACTTGGAAGTTGGACGCGGAGCGCATGGCGAAGTGGGTCTGGCGTCTCGAAGAACATGAGGTTCGAATGGAGCTGGGGCGCTTCCGCACGCTTATCATGGAAGCTTCGGCGGGACAGGCCCTGTCTCAACTCCGGGAAATGCTCGCGTATTATCTGGTCGTCTTGAACGGTGAACTGGAGCAGTTGGGGCAAGGCTCGCCGCCCCTGCCGGTCATCCAGTTGCCTGAGGGGCCGATGGGGAACGAAAAACTTTGCGAAGCGCTGGATGCCAGCCTAGCGGGAGTCCTCGACCAGATCCGGAGTTCGCGGAACTGGTGGAGCTACAACCGCATGCTCAAATCCGTGTCGGCATATATGGAAGACCATTACATGAAATCCGACCTGACGGTTAAGGAGGTCGCCGCGCATTTCGAGATTTCGCCGAATTACTTCGGAATCTTGTTCAAACGGGAGGCCGGCATGTCCTTGAATCAATATTTGACCCGCCTGAGGATCGAGAAGGCCATGGAGTACCTGAAAAATCCTACGGTAAAGGTATTTGAGGCGGGAGAACGCGTCGGCTTCTCGGATTACGCCTATTTCTCTAAGACGTTCAAGAAATA
This sequence comes from Paenibacillus sp. HJGM_3, assembly GCF_045062745.1. NCBI lineage: Bacteria > Bacillati > Bacillota > Bacilli > Caryophanales > Paenibacillaceae > Paenibacillus > Paenibacillus sp. HJGM_3. Next base: position 114,645 of record NZ_JBJGED010000014.1, on the reverse strand, counting down.
CACAGGTGTCACGCCTTCGGAGTTCCGCAAATACGACTATGCCGGGAGCATTCAAGTCGATGAGGATATGTTCTAGTTTTCGTTGATAATTCCATAGTGGCCATAGTGATCGTTCTTCTATAATCAAACACATGAAGCCCATGATGAACCTTATCACATTGATTATCGGAGGGATTACTGTGTCTTACAAATTCAAGAAATCCGTACTTGCGGGAGCTGCATCGGTCTTGCTGGCCGCCACAGCTTTGTCCGCGTGCAGCAGTCCGGACGGAGCGGCTCCCAAGGACGGCGAGACCGGCAAAAAAGAGCCGGTGAAAAAAGACATCAAGATTTTGCTGTCGCATAACAATTCGGGCTTCGCCTCCAAAGGCCCTGATGACAAAAAAGCGAAGTATTACGCGGAGCTGAGCCGGCTGTCCGGGTACAATGTCAGCTATGAATTCCTCGGACACGATATCGATTTCCGTCAGCAGCTGTCTCTTCGCTTCGCTTCCGGGGAGCTCGCGGATCTGGTCCGGACGGGCAGCGTTGACTGGGAAGTTCATCAGGGGGCCGTGGACCGGGGCGTATTCATGGAGCTCGGTCCGCTCATCGACAAGTACGCTCCGAATCTGAAGAAGAAGATTCCGGAAGTCGCCTGGAACAGCCCTAAAGTTATGAAGAACGGAAAAATCTACGGTATCCCTACGTTGAACGGAGCGGCGGCCGACCGAATCATCTTCTACCGGCAAGATATACTCGATCAGCTGAAAATGGACGTGCCCAAAACGTTGGATGAGTTTTTGAAATTCGCCGAGGCGGTCAAAGTGAATGATGTGAATGGAGATGGAGACCCGAATAATGAGTGGGCGCTTTCGCTAACGGACAACATGTCCTGGAACGACGTGTTTACCGGTTCGTTCGGAGTGCGGCCGGGAACGTGGCACGTGCGCGACGGCAAGCTGGAGCCGGATATTATTCAGCCGCAGATGAAGGAAGCGATTGCATTCTATAAGAAGCTGTATGACAACGGGTATATCGAGAAAGATTTCATTACGAAGAAGCAGGGTGACCGCGGAGCGGACATTTCCAAAGGATTGGTCGCCGCCTGGGGAGCCGCTACATATCAATACGCGGCCGTGGCCGCCCAGCAGTTTCCGAACCAGCCGAAAGCGGCCATCACGATGGCTGTACCGCCTAAGGGTCCCCGCGGGGAGAACTTCCTGCAGAACGGTACGGACCAGATCTATTTCGTCTGGACGATTCCGAGCGGAACGAAAAATCCGGAAGAAATCGTCAAGTTTTTGGAGTGGGCTTGGAGCTCTCCTGAAGCCGATAAATTTTTTGCCTACGGCATCAAGGATTTTAACTATACGGAAGAGGGCGGTAAGGTCAAATTTGATCCGAACGGTCCGAACAACACAGAGTTGAATGAGAAGGAGTTCTACCAGCTTTCCATCAACGTTCGGGAGAATGGCTTGAATAACCCGTTGGTTCTCAAAATGTTGCCTAACAGCGATAAGGTCTTGAAAGGCTACGATGATGCCAAAAGCGTAGTGATGAAGAACGATGCCGTCTATTTGCCGCAGCTTAAGTCCATGGACGGTCGTCCCGAGCTGAATCCGGGCTTCGTGGCGGGCAGCCTGTTCTACGATTGGTTCGTGAAGCTCGTTGTGGGCAAGGAAGATCTGGACAAGGGCTTCGACACCTTCGTCTCCGAGTGGAAAAAGCGCGGCGGAGAAGCGGCGATCAAAGAAGCGACCGACTGGTACAACAGCTCCATGAAGAAATAACGCGACGCACTCAGCATGTGAGGCCCTCTGGAGTTTGCTGGCTAGGGGGCCTTTGCATCAGAAGGGAGACTACTCTGTTGTTTCGTAAAGCCAAATCGATCGATGCCCTTGTATTGACGCTGCTGGCGCTGCCGGCCATCGCCCATTTTGTAATTTTCAAATACATTCCGCTCTTCGGCAACCTGATTGCCTTCCAGGAATACAACATCTTCTCGGGGGTCTTTCATAGCAAGTGGGTAGGCTTCAAACATTTCATCTTCATGTTCCAGTACGCGGAATTCATCATGGTTCTGCGAAACTCACTCAAGTTCGGCCTTTATTCGATCCTCTTCGGATTCCCGGCTCCTTTGCTGCTCGCGCTGCTCTTGAACGAAATTCGGCTCAGCTGGTTCAAGCGGACGACTCAGACGCTGCTCTATCTCCCGCACTTTTTGTCCTGGGTCATTGTAGGGGGCATCTTTACTGATCTGCTGGCCCGGGGAGGGCTTATCAATCAAGGGCTCGCTGGCTTGGGGATGGAGCCTGTCTCTTTCTTGACGGAGCCCCGATACTTCCTAGGCATCGTAATCAGTCTTGGGGTGTGGAAGGAAGTCGGCTGGTCGATGATCATCTATTTGGCGGCCATCGCCGGCATTAATCCCAATTTGTACGAAGCCGCTATGGTGGACGGTGCGGGGCGCTGGAAGCGTGCCTGGCACATTACGCTTCCTTCGCTCATGCCGGCGATCGTCGTCCTTCTGTTGCTGCGCATCGGGCATATTCTCGATGCGAACGTGGAACAGGTGCTGTTCTTCCTCAATCCGCTCGTTCGGGAAGTAGGCGACGTCTTTGATACGTATGTATACCGGGTCGGCCTAATGGGAGGGCAGTACAGCTATACGACGGCAATCGGACTGTTCAAGGCATTTGTAGGCGTCCTCCTTGTCGTCGGGTTGAATACGCTTAGCCGAAGAACAACGGGGGAAAGCATTTACTAGGAAAGGAATGGGTACAACCATGAAAGCTTACCGCTCCGAGACCACGTTTCAATGGGTGAACGCCCTCTTTTTCGTCGGCTTATGCTTCACGATGATCTCCCCGATGATCCATCTGCTCGCCGTCTCGCTCAGCGATCCGCTTTATGCCAACAACAAGCTGGTGATTTTGTGGCCCAAAGGGTTTCAGACGAAAATCTACGAATCCCTCCTGCACATGCGCGACATGTGGAGAGCCATGGGGATTAGTGTGTATATTACCGTGATGGGAACCCTGCTCTGCCTCCTGCTCACATCCGCACTGGCCTATGCGCTCATTCGACCCGCCATGCCGGGACGGAAGCTGCTGCTGAAGCTGATTCTCGTTACCTTCATCTTCCCGGTGCCGCTCATCCCGAGCTACCTGATCGTGAAGGAGCTAGGGATGATCAATTCGCTCTGGGCGCTAATTATTCCTGGAGCGCTAGGCGCCTACAATGTATTCATCATGAAGACGTTCTTCCAAAGTGTGTCTGCAGAGCTCGTGGACGCTATGAAGATCGACGGCAGCGGAGAATTCGGTGTCTACGCCCGGCTTGTCCTGCCGCTCTCTACGCCCGTCCTCGCTACCATCGCCCTCTTCCACTCGGTCGGGACGTGGAACGCCTACTTCGGAGCCATGATCTATATTCGCTCCAAGGACCTGTTCCCGCTCCAGTTGAAGCTCAAGAATATGGTAGCGTCGAGTATGACGGATTCGGGACTCGACAGCATTGCCCTCGATTCCGGAGTGCACTCCAGTCCCGAGACGATTAAGGCCGCTGCGATCTTATTCACTACACTCCCGATTTTGATCGTCTATCCGTTCCTGCAAAAATATTTTGTGAAAGGCGCCATGCTCGGATCTTTAAAAGAATAGGAGGCCGTTGCCATGGAAGATTGGCAGAGTTGGCAGAGCGTTCACTACAGGGGTTCCGAAACGTTGGAGTCCCAGCCCGCATCGCTTGCGTTCGAGGTGGCAACCCCTGCGGCATGGATGGTCTTGCGGTTCGATTATGGGAAACCCCGCACATGGCGGCAGCTCGTGGTACGCGACCCTGCCGGACGTGTGAGGTTCATGCATCTGGACGTTATGGAGACGCGAGTCGTCCTCTTGCACCGCGATCCTTATGTGACGAGCATGGCTGCTGCGGCCGGAACGATAAGCAGTGGCGTATGGACGATCCAATTCCTGAGGAACGCGCCGGAATCGTTCGTCCTCAGCTGGATCTCAGGCGACGGTCCTGTGCCGGATTTAGCCGCAGCAGGGCTAACCCCGTCCCACGATGAAGAGCGGGAGGTCTGGTGTGACGGGAACGAAGAGGATGCGGGACCCGAATTGACGCTGAACCGCTACGACTGGTTCCAATGCCGAGGGAGCGGCAGACGTTGGTACAAGGGGGATCTTCATGGCCATACCACATTGTCGGACGGCCAGATGACCCCTAGCGAGATGACGCGTCAGGCTGAGGCGAGAGGGCTGGATTATTACGTAGTGACCGAGCACAACGTAATGCCTGGCAGCTGGCCCAAGGGGAGGCCGCTCGTTCTTCCGGGAATGGAGTTCACTTCATTCGGCAAGGGAGATTGGAATGCGGTCGGCTTACGGACTTGGATCGACAGCTGGGGAACCGGAAGGGCCGATCGAGGCATGGAGACGCAAGCCGGGCAAAATCGGCTGATGGCCGAGGCCGCCGCAGCCGGGGCGTTGCGGACGCTTAACCATCCGCTGGCCGGCCGGTTCGCATGGCGGTATCCGGATACGCCGCTGGAACTCATCGATCTATTCGAAATTTGGAATAGCCCGTCCCGCGCGCGTGCGGACTACCTGACGGAACGTACACTCACGCTCTGGAGTCTGCTTTGGAACGAGGGTTACCGGATTCCGGGCGTTGGAGGCTCCGATACGCATCAGAAGCCCGAGTATCGTTATGAAGCGGACGGTTCGTCCGATACGATCGGCGATCCGGCGAGTTACGTCCTGCTCGATCGACTTACACCGGAGGAGCTGCTGCTCGGGCTGAGAGCCGGCCATGTCTATGTGTCCAGAGGGCCGATGTTGGATGTAACGGTACAGGTCGGGAGCAAAAGCTTCACCTTTGGAGACGACTTGACCGAGGCACTCGCAGCTTCTCCGGATGGATACGTTCACATGGAATTGATCGTACAACAGGCTCGGGACTCGCAACTTTGCTTGATCGAGAACGGGGTTCAGATCGACTCCTGGGAGATCGGGTCGGACCTGCGGAGACAAGCTTTTTCGTTCAACTGGACGCCCGGCGACTATAACTGGAGACGGTATGAAATTCGGGACACCGTTGGAAAGCTGCTCTGTTTTACGAACCCGATCTCAGCAGGGAGGAAGAAGTCCACCATACGTACGTGGGGACAACTGCTGGAATTGGCGGGCTTTGTCATCGAGTAGTATAAATAACCGCGAGAGGGAAGGGATACGATGACCGTATTTATTAACTTGTTGCCGTATATGAATCGCATTGAGGATTGCAAGGAGCTCTTGGATACTTGGACAGGCGGACTGGAAATCTCCATGGACGGGCCGAATTGGGACGAACCCGTGAATTGGCACAAGGAATTCGACCGATTCAAAGGCTATAAGGGCCCTATCAGTGTTCACTCTCCGATCTGGGAGCTTAACTTGGCCTCGGCCCGGTTCGAGATGATCAGTCAATACTCGTACGAAGTGTACAAGGAGTGTCTGGAATGGTCTGCCCATATTGGGGCGGAGCAAATGGTTGTTCATCCCAGCTTGTACTCTACGCGGCTGTTCATGCGCAAGGAGTCCCAGCAGCGGTCGATCGATAATTTGAAACGGTTGGGCGATGTTGCCCAAAAGCTCAATATTGATTTGGCTGTCGAGAATGTGGGCTTTCATGAGTTTGCCTTGTTCGATGAGGATGAGTTCGTTCAACTGTTCGAGCAGATCCCTACTATCTCCGCTTTGGTGGACGTCGGTCATGCTCATATAAACGGCTGGAACACGCCGGAGCTCATCCGTCGTTTGGGAACCCGGTTAAGTGCGGTCCATCTTCACGATAATGATGGGATTGACGATCTGCATCAGCCAATCGGAGCAGGAACCATAGAGTGGGGGCCGATCTGGGAGGCGTTGAGAAGTCAGAAGCACGCTTACCGATCCATTTTGGAATATGATTTTGATACCTCGTTAGAGATCGTGATGGAGCACGCCTCTTTGGTCGAACGTGAGCTTCGGAGAGAAGCAAATATACTTTAGGAGGTATAAAATAGTATGAATCCAACATCCCAAACCCCGCAACAAGAATCCGCAGACAAACGTCCGATGAGTCGCAGAAAGCTGTTGGCCTCCATGGGGATGGCCGGTGCAGCCGTTATGTTGTCCGCCTACGGCGCCGGCAGCGTTCAGGGACAAAGCGTGACTGAAGCCACGTACGGACACGGAGACGAGGTCTCCCTGAAGCTGAAGCATACTCAGCCGGTGGCCTCCACTACAATTGCGGAGCTGCGGCTTGTCAAACGGCCTTCGGTCGGTGATGTCTACTACATAACCGACCCCGACCAGGAAGGGTTCTTTGTTTACGACTCGGGCGATACCGTCTCTGCAGACAATACCGGAACCCTCTTGGTGAGCGCCGATGGAGCCCGATTCAAGCGAATCGTGGACAATTATTCGGTCAACGCCAAGTGGTACGGGGCCAAAGGCGACGGTATGGCCGACGATACGCCATCCATCCAAGCCGCGTTGAACGAAGCTCTCCGGTGGCCGAACGTCAAGGTGACGGTTCCTTCGGGAACCTATCGAATGACGAGGGAATTGTACCTGTTTAAGAATACGTATTTGAAAATGGATGAGACTACCGTCCTTCTCCGCAGCCATGACGGCAACGTAATCCGCAACTACCGGACAACGGACGTATTCTACAACTATGAAGGGAACGGAAATATTACCATCGAGGGCGGGGTGCTCGATTGCAACGGCGTGAAGTTCACCCGTGTATGCAACGGAATTGCGCTTGCCCATGCGGAGAATATCACGTTGCGGAAGCTGACGATTAAGGACACTCAGAGCGGCCATGGTGCTGAATTGACCGGCGTCCGTCACGTTATGATCGATCGGTGCCGGTTTGTAGGCTTCATGTTCACCACGCAGAACTACTCCGAAGCGATTCAACTGGAGCCCGCGCTCAAAGCTGGGTTTGTAGGGCAAGTCGCCGACCATACGCCTACCCACCATGTAACGGTACAGCATTGCTATTTCGGTCCGAGCGGAACGGCCGGCACGGTGCCGTGGCCATGCGGGGTTGGCGCGCACGGCGCGTATCCGGACGCTTATTTCGAGCATATTATCGTTCGCGATAACGTGATGGAGAACTCCACTTACTGGGCCATTCGTCCTTTTAAATGGTTAAACTCCGTTATTTCCGGCAATCATTTGATCAAAGTAAATGGGGGCTTCTTCGTCTCCACACCTTCGGCGACATCCGCCTCCTCCAAGGACGATAACGGCGTTGTCCACCCCGTTCAGCCGGCCAGCACGCTGATTATTGAGAACAACATTATCGACACCGGCACCAACAACGGCGTTTATGTCGAAGGGTTCCCCGAGGGCTGCGGGGAGAAGGTGATCATCGCCAACAACATTTTCAAGAAGTTAGACGGCCAATCGATTAGCTTACGTTGCGCCAATTGCGTCGTGACCGGCAACATTCTTGAAGGGGCTAAGAAGAATGGGATCTTCATAACGGAAAGCAGCAACGTAATCGTTTCCGATAACTTGATTCGCGATGTCAATTTGCATGGGATTCAAGTGAACAACTCGAAACGGGTGATCGTGAATAACAATTCGATTACAAACGCCAGTCAAAACGGCGATAATACGAATGACGGCATCTCGCTCACCGGCACCGGCTCGGACAACCGGGTCATCGGCAATGTGGTACGGACCGAAGCTGGCAAGAAAAAAGTTCGCTATGGGTTGAACGCAGCCGCTACGATCACCTTGCTAACCCGCTTGCAGAACGATCTTAGATGCGGAGCCGCAACCGCCAATCTGCAGGATTTGTCCGTGACTCCTAATACCTCTTTCCAGGATTTGGTTTAATTTAGCCGGGAAATCAAGAAATGCTGCATCACCTTCTAAGCCGCGGATTCCGCGGTTTTTTCTTATGGCCGGGCTCCTGGCGTCTGCGGACTATTGCACGATACCCGACCAAAGCAGCCGGGTTTTAAGTTGCGCGCTGCGGGGGAGCGGGGTCGAGCGCGAGGAGAGGGAAAATCTCCCTCTCTTTGAAGTGCGATCCTATGTTTTTGGCCCATGAGAGGGAAAAACTCCCTCATTTTCCGGGAATCCTTCGGGCGATTACGGTCAAACTGGTCAAAAGAGAGGGAGCTTTTCCCTCTCGTGATGACAAGATCGCCGAATTCGCCCCAATGAGGGGGAGGTTTTCCCTCACATCCCGAGTGGCGGGAGCGTGCGGCGGGGGGCTGTCGTAGACACCGGGTGTAAATCCTGCAGGATGAGCTTGCCGCCCGGCTTCAGCAGCCGGACGACCGATTGGGGCAGCGATCATGCGAATCCATGGCAATCATGTTAGATTCCATTATTTCGTTCCGCGTGCAGTGCGTACCTGATTCTCGTAATGCCGCAGGATCACGTCCCCGTTGTAGTTGTCCATCAACTCCTTGCGATATTCCGGCCACCGTTGACCGGATTTGTCGGAGTACAGCATTCGGATCTGATACTCGTCCAGCTTGTCGCGAAAAGCGCCGACATCGATTTCTTGAGGAGGGATCAGGAAGGTTCCCAGCTTCTCCTTGACAGGAAGCCGCACCAAAAAGTCCGCGACGGTCTTGTCGTGCTCCGTCATCCGGGGATCGATCACGGTAAGGCCGAGGACGGACGGCGCCTCGGGAGTAAAGAAACTCCACACACTCGAAGCACCCCCTCTTCCGGTCATGGCGCTTGCGTCAGGCAGCAGCGTGATGATGTTCCCGCTTCGCGTATAATGCTGCCCCTCGAGCCCATAATGGCTCAGGAGATAGCCCTCCTCGCCGCATAGCCAATCCAGAATCTCGATCAGCTTGCTCACTTTCTCCGGGTGCTTGTCCGCGTTCGTTTTCAGGAACACGAAGGGAGAGCTGGCTTCAATGGCCGTACCTAGCGGTCGGTTCGCGCCGAACGGGGTGAACGGGATCCAATCGGCCGATGCGTTCGCTTTTTTGCCTCTGGCTTGAAGGCTGAACGGATTGGAATCGAAGGCAAAGTCGCGCGTGTTCCCCATCACGATGCCGACCCGACCCTGAACCGCCTTCTCGATATGCTCGTTATCCTGGTTCAGGAACCAATCCGGATCGCTCAGCCCCTCCTTCATAAGGCTCAGGATATCGTCAATCACGCGGCTTATTCGGGGATCGGTCTTCATATCGACCAACCGATTGTTCTCCATATAGGCGGGATAAAGCAAATCGTTTTTGACATATTCGGGCCATTCCTCGGAAATCTGTTTGCCGTTCCCGGAGGTCGAGAACCCGTAAGTGTCTTGCTGTCCGTTGCCGTCCGGATCTCGAAACGTAAAGGCGCGCAGCGTCTCCACGTATTGTTCGTAGCTCTCGGGTACGGGTAGACTGAGCCGCTCGAGCCAATCTTTGCGAATGTAATAGCTGCGGTACACGTTCCGGTCGTAAGGGACGGGAGCTCTTACGAACTGGTTGTGGAGCTGGTATTGTCTTAATTCATGCTCGGTCATCCAATATTTGAAATAATTCGGCATGGAAGCGGGCGACACGAAAGAGGAGAGGTCGGCATAAACGCCATTCAGAATCAGGCTCGATCCTCCATCGGGACTAAGGTCGATCGCAAAATCCGGAGCATTGTTCGCCATCAGCATGCTGACATATTTGGTTTGGTAATCTCGGCCCCGAGGCCATGCAATCAGATTCAGCTTGACATGAAATTTCGATTCGATCACGGTTCGAACCCTATCGGGATCGGAAGTCGAAGGACCCGTATCGGCCGGGCTGGGCAAAACCATCGTGAGCTCCAGCGGGGGCAAGTCTTTGTTCACTGCGCTGCGCTGCTTGTCCGACAACCAAACCTGGACCAGCAACAGCCCTAACAACAAGGCCACTGAAACCACAATACCGGTTATGATCGAGAGTCGTCTGGCTTGCAAGCGCTTCACCTCCAGGGTGCCTTTAATGAGAATCCCAAGACAGCTTAATGATATTACACTTGCCATGGGAAATAAATACAAAGATAATAGGGGGGAAATTGGGCTTCTACGATGCGAGACCGGAGGAGATCGTCCGAATGCGCAAAAATTGGTTTTACAAATTGTTGCTCTCTTATTTGCCCGCCTTGTTCATCATCACGCTCAGCCTTCTGCTGATCGCTTTCTTATCCATCAATGAACTGACAAAAAAATCGTCGCAAAAGGCGAGCCAGGAACTGTCCCGCAATTTGATGAAGCTGCTCGACCATACGCTCGGCGGATTTGACGCCATGATGCAGTACGAGCTGTTGAATAACGAAAAGCTGAAAGGGTTTTTCCGGGATACGGCCGACAATCGGGAATATTCGGATATCGTGGCCGCTGTGGCCCTCAAGGAACTGCTCGCGAACAATCCGGGCATCGAGTCGGTCTATTTGTTTCGGGCAACGGATCAAATGGTGCTGACGCCTTCCACCTTGAAAAGCTTCGGACAATTCGACGATCGGACGTTTATCGGCAATCGGATGAGCAGCCCGGACATTTATCGTTGGACGGCGAGAGCGTTACCCATGCGGGAGGGCCAAGGGGTCGTCAGTCTGGCGAAGATCGCCGACTTCAAATATAACAGTCTGCTGGTTGTCAACATAAAAGCGCAATATTTACGCGAAATGATGCTGGGCATGTATGACCCTGAGGTGACGGCCGTTCATCTTTTCGATGCGGAAGGACACCCGATCCTAGGGGCAAACGATCAACCGAACGCTCAAGAGACAGCGGCAAAGCAGAAGGTCGGACCCGATACGGCAACCTCGGCTTATACGGGTTGGTCCGTCCGCAACGAACCGAAAGGCGCGCCGCTCTTGAATCTGGTTTCCTCTCTGTTTTACGTCTGGATTGCCTTCGGCTTTGTTGTCATTGCGGCAGGCATCGCTTGGTTCGTTTACCTGACGAAGCAAAATTACCGGCCGGTTCAAACGATATTGAAACGAATTGCGGAGATGAGAAACGAAACCTCGCCCGACGAATTCGAGAAGGAGAAGGACGACTTTCACCTCATCGAATCGACGATCGAGCGCTTGTTCGGAGAGTCGATCACCCTGCAGGAGCAAAACAAGGAAAACATCGTCTACCGGAAGAAGCATGTGTTCCTCCACCTCTTGGAGGCGGCATCGGATGAAGAAGCAGAACCATTGGTGCTCGAAGCGAAGCGATTCGGCTTTGCGCCGCAGGCTGGCGGCGCGATCATGGCGATCGTAGAAATCGATCAGTTCGCGGAATTCGTCCACCAATATAATCGGGACCAATATTTGCTTAAGAACGTTCTTGTCATGGCACTCAAGGAACTGGCCGAAAGCAAGCCGTTCCAGTTGTGGCCGGAGTGGGTCGGCAGTCAGCATTTGGCCGTTATGTTTGCCTTGCAGGACGCCACAGCGGATGAACAGGACGTTCAGTCGATGTGCGAGAAGCTGCGCCACTGGGTGGAGCACAATCTCGACTTCACCGTCACGATAGGGCTTGGATTCCACGTGGCGGAGTTGAAACGGATTCCAGGCTCGTATCGCGCCGCTTGGACAGCGCTGCAGTACAAGCCCTCACTGGGAGGGAACCGGATTATCGACCAAGAGGACCTGGACGGCCATTCCAAGGAAGATCTGTATCGGCATTTGAACGACATTCGAACGTTATGTCAATCGTTCCGGGCCGGCGAATCGCATTGGGAGACCGCATTGGACGAGCTCCACCGAACGCTGCGCAGCCGGTTGTTCGCGCGCGAAGAATTAATCAATGTGATGAACGTTCTCCTCTATCACTTGAATAAAGAGATCGATGAAATGTCCGGTCCTTTCTTGGAATTGTGGAATTCAGGTGTCCGGCAGCAGCTGCAGGAATCGCTGAAGCGTCACGAGACGGCGGACGACCTGATCGGCGCATTCCGGACCTTGCTGCGCGAGGCCTTCCAGTCGATGCAGGAATTGCGCGAGAGTCAGTCTACCGGCGCTTTGATTCAGAACATGAAGCGAATGATCGACGAGCATTATGCCGATCCGAACTTTTCCCTCGGTTATATTGGCGATCAATTCGGCTTGAGCGGCGGGTATCTCAGCCGCCTCTTCAAAGAAGCGTTCGGGGTTCGGTTCGTCGAGTATGTGACCGATGTTCGAACGGAGCATGCCAAACGGCTGCTAGCCGAAACCGACGAAGCCATCCAACAAATTGCGGCCGCTGTCGGGTACACCAACTCGCTGACGTTTATTCGCGTATTCAAAAAGCAAACCGGAATCACGCCCGGACAATACCGAAAAGATGCCCAACAGGACTGATCCTGCGCGAAAACCGGAAGCGATTCCGGTTTTTGCATATTCGAAAAATAATGCCGATAGGCGTCATGGAGCGGTCGTGCTAGGATGGGGTCACTTGCCGGAAACAAGCGAGGACGGAAGGAGGTTCATCCGCGGAACGTACGGTTTACATACGAACCGGCAAGCGAATCCATTGGATCTGGAGGGAGTTCAAATGAGTTTAGGAAAGGGCAGGAGAAGCCTGTTGCTGCTATTGCTGGCAGCGCTTCTAGTCATCCCGGTATTGGACGTTCGAGCCTTCGCCGATGAATCTGCGGGCTCAAACGCCGAGTCGCAATCGTATCATGCTGACGGGATCGCCATCGTTCGCGACGGGCAAGCGAAAGCGATCGTGCTGGTGGCGGAGGACGCCGATGCGCAAACTCGCAAGGCGGCAACTACGCTAGTCGAGTATGTGCAGAAATCGACCGGAGCCCGGCTGCCGATCTCGACGGAGCAGGCACAGGAGGAGTCCGGGGTAGACCTTGGCGACACTGTGCGCATTTACATTGGGGATGCCGAAGAGAAAGAACGGCCGTTTATTACGAAGAAGCTCGAGAATATGGATGGGGACGGGTTTCTGATCCGGCCGCATGCAAACGCTATCACGATCGTCGGACCGACTGCGTGGGGTACGGAATACGGCGTGTATGAGTTTCTGGAGCGCTATCTGGGCGTAAGATGGCTGATGCCGGGGCCGGACGGCGAGGATGTGCCGAAGCTTCGCGATGTATCGGTACCGCGCAAAGAGGTGAAGGAGGAGCCAGCTGCATTCGCCCGCCTATTCAGCCCGTTCCAGAACATCGACAGCACGGATGTCCAAGTCGTCTGGGCGAGGAAGAACCGCACCCACCAGCGAGTGGAATTTGGCCACAACCTATGGGCCATATTCCCGCCGGACAAGTACGGGCAGACGCATCCCGAGTTTTATCCGATGAAGGGAGGCGTGCGCTACATTCCCGCTCCCAATGTCAAGACCGGATGGCAGCCGTGCTTCTCTGAGGAAGGGACGATCGGCGTCGCGGTCGATTATATCGTCGACTACTTTAATAAAAACCCTCAAGCAACTTCCTTCTCGCTGGGCATGAACGACAGCGGCGGCTCGTGCGAATCCGATCCGTCCCATCCGCTCTATCCGAACAAGTTGAACTCGACGGGCTCGCAAGATCTTTCGGACATCTATTACAAGTGGGTCAATCGGGTCGTGGAAGAAGTGCGGAAGGTGCATCCGGACAAGTGGTTCGGGCTGCTCGCTTACGCGGAGTCGACCGACCCGCCGTCGTTTCCGTTGAACGATCACGTCATTCCGTTCATAGCCAAGGACCGGGTGATCTGGTACGACGATACGATCCGGCTCAACGACCAGCGGTTGATCCGCGAGTGGAACGAGGTGGCGTCGAATGTCGCCCTGTACGACTATATATACGGCACGCCGTACCTGGTGCCGCGTGTCTATCCACACCTGATGGCCGATAATATGCGCTTCGCGGCGGAAAACGGGGTAACCGCCCACTACATGGAGGCGTATCCCAACTGGGGCGAGGGTCCGAAGATGTGGATTGCCGCGAAGCTGATGTGGGATCCGTACCAGAATGTGGACGCGTTGCTCAATGAATGGTACGAGCGCGCCGTCGGGAAGGAAGCGGCCCCGTATTTGAAAGCGTATTACGATCTATGGGAGAAGTTCTGGCTCGAACGCGGCACGAAAAACGAATGGTTCGATACGTACAAAACGAAATCGTTCCTCGTCTTCGCCTTTCCGGACTATCTGAAGAAGCTGACAACGGCGGACATCACGAAGAGCCGTGAACTGCTCGAGACGGTCCTGAGCAAAGCGGGAACGGACGCGCAGAAGGCGCGGGCCAATCTGCTGTACCGGGCGTTCGAGTATTACGAGGCTTCCGCCTACAGCTACCCGAGGAAGAGCGTGCCGCCGGTGAGTGCGAACGAAGCGAAGGAGTTGTTCCAGCAAGGGTCTAACGAATTGGTGTACGCGAACAAAAGGTCCGCCTTGCTGGACGAATTCGCCAAGCACCCGGTACTGAAGCATTGGCTGAACGCCAAATCGTATTTCAACCTGAATTTCTCGGGCTGGAATCCGTATCGGTTCTGGGGCGTCGCCGATTACGTAAAGGAACAAGAACCGCAAGGCGGCCCGGTCAAGGACGAGATCGCCCGGATTGCTTCTAACGGAGATTCGCCGCTCAGCCGAACGTACGCGCAATACACGATTAAGGCGGCGGAGGGAACGTATACCGGAGGAAGCAACCTGTCCTTCGAGAATGGCGTGGCGGACGCTCCTCCGTGGACGTATACGGTCCGCAATACGGGCAGCTTCAAGCGCGTGGAAGGGACCGCTCATACGGGGAATGCCAGCATATTGGCGCAAGGGATCGACTGGGGACAATTGTCGCAGACGATCGATGTACAGAAGGGGCTGCTCCACGCCCAAGTTTATTACTACACGCCTGCCGGTTTGAAGACGAACGGCGCGATCCGGCTCTACACATATCTGCTGGACGCACAGGGTAAACAGATCGGCACCCTGCCGGCCGAAGCGAGAACGGTACAGCAAACCTCCGGCACGTGGGCCGATATTCAAATGATTCGGGAGATCCCTGCGGCGGTGAATGGCGTGCCTGTCAAGCAAGTGAAATACGATGTGAATGTGGAAGCGCTGGCCGCAACCGACGAGCTGTATTTGGACGATGCGGACGTTTACAACATCCCGTCCAATTAACCACTGGGTTTATATTTGAAAGGGGCGTCGACTTAACAATGAATGTTTTGCTTAAACGATGGGATCGTCTTTCGGTAGTTGTTCTTATCCTGCTCTTGCTTGCCGCCTGCTCTTCCACCGGAACGGGGGACACTCCGAATGCAACGGCTACTCCGGGGGGAGCGCCGACAGCGGGAGGCACTTACCCGGAGAACGGGCTGCCGAAAGATGAGAAGGTCAAGCTCAAAATCGCGGTTTGGGAAAACGGCAACGGCCGGGAATGGGTCGATTACGCGATGCAGGCGTTCACGAAGAAGTTTCCGAACGTTACGTTCGATCCCACCTATTCGCCGACCATCTCCACGGTCATTACGACGAAGGCATCTGCCAACGACGATAACGACATGTTCGATATCTTCTCGACCGGCATTCCCGGCGCCACGACGCTGCAGCTCAAGCAAGCCGGCAAGCTGCTGCCGCAAGCGGACTTGTGGGAACGCAAGCTGTATGACAGCAATAAAACGGTAAGGGAAGGATTAGTGGACGGGATCTACGAGAGCGTAGCCAAAGATTTGTACGCTTTGCCGGTTACGACCTCCGGCTTCGGATTATTCTTCGACAAAAGCTTGTTCGAAAAGAAGGGGTGGAATCAAAACCCGACAACTTGGAACGAGTTCGTCCAACTGATTGAACGGATCAAGGCCGATGGCGTCATTCCGATCACCGCGCCGGGCAAAGTGCCGGGGTATATCGCGTCTGCCTTCTTAACCGGTCCCATGCTCCAGCTTGCGGATATGAATGGCCATGCACAGCCGTTCGACGACGCCTACCGGAATTATAAGTCCCCTTATTTATCGATGCCTGAGGCCCGAACCGCTTTCCAGCGTCTCGCCGAGCTGGGCAAGAAGGGTGCCTTTCCGGAAGGATTGGCCGCTCTGACCCATACGCAGGCCCAGATGCAGCTGCTGCAAGGGCAGGCGGCCATGGTGCCGACCGGCGAATGGGTCCAGAACGAGATGAAGGATGCGGTGCCCAAAGATTTCCGCTGGGGCTTTATGGTCATTCCGATGAACGACAAACCCGACCAAACGAAATACATGAGAGTCAGCGTCACAGGGCCGTATTTTATTTGGGCGGCGAAGCCGGACTTGAACAAAAAATGGGCCAAAGAGTTCGTTCTCTCGCTGCTGAATCTCGACGTTCAGCAAGTGTTGGCGGAGAAGGGCGGGTCCAGTTCGGTGCGCAAAGATTTCATGGACGATCAGGCGCGCGCCGATAAGGTTCAGGCGGCTCCCCGCGCCGTAATGGAATACGTCAAGAAAAATAAAGTGAAGAGCATCACCGATGTCAGAAACGTGACGCTCACCGATCCGGCCGCCGCCCAGGCGGATAAAGTGATCAACGAAGCGCTGCCCAAGATCGCCTTGGGGGAGCAGGACCCGCTGCCGATTATGACGGAAGCTGCAGCGCTTATTCAAAAAGCGATCGATGCCCAGAAATAGCGGCAGTCGTATGGGGTTGACCCCCTTCATGTGACGCCGAGCACCGCGCGAGGGGAGCCTCGCGCGGTGCGGAATGGGTTTACGAGCTTTTCAACAGGAGAAGTGAAAGGAGCGTAAGGTTGAATCAGACTTCGATAACTTCGCAGAAAAGGACCGCTGGAACTGGAGTCGTGCGTTGGATGCAACGAGGCGCCGTGCAGAAATGGATGTTTATCGTCTTGAGCCTTGGTCCGGCCTATGGGGGCTACCTGCTGTTTACCCTCTACCCCAACATCCTCTCTGTGTATTATTCGCTGCTTCAGTGGGACGGGATGTCGGAGCCCCGATTTGTCGGGTTGGATAACTTCATTACCATGCTGGGAGACAAGTACGTATGGAGAGCGCTGGGACACAACCTGCTGCTGATGGCGACGATCCCCCCGCTTGTCGTGCTCATTTCGATCGTGCTCGCGTACTTGCTCGTTTATAAGAACTACAAGGGCTCGTCCGTGCTTAAGGTGCTGTTTTTTTTCCCGAACGTGCTGTCTACGGTGGTCATCGCCTTATTGTGGACATTCGTTTATGACGGCCAGTTCGGCCTGCTGAACGGTTTGCTGGAAGCCATCGGTTTGAAGATCGGCCATTTTTATTGGCTCGGTGAAGAAAAAACCGCCATTTGGGCGCTCATTCCGCCCGCGGTATGGGGGGGCGTCGGATTTTATATCGTCATCTTCATCAATGCGATGTCTTCCATTCCGAAATCGCTGTATGAGGCGGCCATTCTGGAAGGGGCTACCCATTCGGCGCGGATGTTCAAGATCACGGTTCCGCTCATTATGCCGGTCGTTCGCGTGGGCGTTCTTTTCCTAATGCTCGGAACGCTGAAAGGAATGGAGCAGGTTCTGATCCTGACCAATGGGGGACCGTCGGGATCGACTGATGTAATCGCTCTATATATGTTCAATCTCGCCTTTGGTATGGAATACCACAATTACGGTTACGCGTCGGCAGTGGGGATGTTCCTCTTCGTGATTCTAGTCAGCGCCAAACTGTTGCTGGACAAATTTATGCCGAACCGGGGCGTGGAGTATTAGGGGGAGAACGGATTGAAAGAAAGACGCACAATCGTTGACGGATTATGGTGGGGAGTGCTTCTTCTGTGGCTGCTCTCGATTTTGTTTCCCGTAATCTGGGTTTTGTACGAATCGTTGAAAACAAACCGGGAGTTTTTCATGGACGTATGGAAGCTCCCGGGGACGCTCCACTGGGTCAATTATCGCAACGCGTGGGTGAACTACAACATCGGCCCCGCCATGCTCAACACGTTGTATTACGTGGGGACCGGACTCGTCTTAGGGACGTTGTTCACGACATTGAACGCTTTCGTGCTCACCCGGCTGGCGTTCCGAGGCCGGAAGCTGATCTGGGCGACGATCATGTTCTCCTTGTTCCTTCCCGGTATCAATGCGCTCATTCCTCAATACGTAGTCATGCGGAGCCTGCATTTGACCAACAGCTTAACCGGGCTCATCCTGCTTCACGTGCTCAGCGAGAGCGTCTTTTTCCTGATGCTGCTGGGCGGATTCATGCAATCGCTGCCCAAGGAGCTGGAAGAAAGCGCATTTATGGACGGGGCTTCCCTGCTGCAGGTGTTTGCCCGCGTGATTGTCCCGCTGTCGATGCCGGGAATCGTGACCGTGGCGATTTTCAAGTTTCTTGGGCTGTACAACAATTTTCTCGGACCTTTTATCTACTTAAGCGACCAGGCTAAATACACAATCGGCGTCAACATGTATCAGGCCAATATGAAGATGCAGTACACGGCGGACTGGGTTACATTGTTCGCTGGCGTAATCATCGCCATGGTCCCGTCCGTTCTGGTATTCATTCTTTTCCAAAGGTCCATTATTGAAGGTGCGACGCTCGGCGCAGTGAAAGGGTAAACCATCCAATTTAGGGAGGTATACGATATGGATCAAAAAGTAAGCAGAAGAAAAATGTTGACGACTCTCGCTTCGGCGGGAGCGGCCGTGGTAGCCGGAACGGCGCTGGGAGGCGGCGTTACCGGCCTTATGCCGGCAAATGCGATGAGCGTAACGGAGTCGGTCTACGGCGGCGGGACATCGGATTGCTGCGAAGTCATAGTCACGACGATTGCGGAGCTCAGGGCCAATACGGCTCCCAACGCGGACGTGCTCTATTACGTCGTTGACGCAGCGCAGGAAGGGTATTTCAAGTACGCCCCGTCGGATACGACGACGCCGGATAATACGGGGACCGTATTGGTCTCCTCATCAGGTGCGCGATTTATGCGGATTGTGGATGGCGGGATTCTTAATGTGAAATGGTTCGGAGCGAAAGGAGACAGCGTGCCGAGCGGAGCGGCGGGAACCGACGATACGGCGGCCATAGCGGCGGCGGTTGCAGCGCTGGGAACCGGCCAAACCTTATTTTTCCCGAAAGGTCACTATAGAACGACATCCGTTATAACGGTTGGGAAGACGGTTACGTTGGAATCGGACGATGCGGTCCTTGTGGCCGATCATGATGACGTATGCTTGCAATTCATACCTGCGTTGCGAAGCAATTTCGGAGACGCGGAGACCACCAGATTGAACATGAACCTGTCATTCTGGAAAAGAACCCCCAATTATTCGCTAGGCAGTATCGCTCTAAAAATCGTTAACAGTTACTATGGCCGGTTTACAATCGGCAAGGTCAGAGGCTTTACTACGGGAATCCAGTTGACGGCCGACACGGTGAACGGGCAAGCCAAAGGAACGGTGTACAACTCGTTTTATCCGGGTCGCATCGAAAACTGCCAATGCGGCCTCGAGCTGGTCGATACGGCCACCGGATGGGTCAACGGGAACTCCTTCTACGGCGGCTCGTTCGGCGGCCAAGCGTCGACCGGAGCGGTTCATATTTATCTGAATGGCACGAAAATCGGCTATAACAACAACAACAAATTTTACAATCAATTGCTGGAGGGGTTCCACGATGTCGGGATCAAGGTAAGGGCGTCGGCGAACAACAGCTTTTATGAGACTTATCTGGAAATGCCTCATGCTACCTGGCTCGCCGATTTCGGCACGGGTACACAATCGAACAAGCTGATCGCGCCCGCCGCTGGGGATAAGCCGGAGAAAATATTGGATAACGGCCGATACAACCGGCTATCGGCCGCTGTCGTGAACAGCAAATACGTCGAATATTTCGACGGCGTGTACTTCGCGTTCGTCAAGCCCGGCACGGTGATGACTCCGCTTAACGGCGTGCCGCAAATCCCGGTCGGTGCGAAGCCGTTCAAGTATGTTTCCAGCTCATCCAGTACGATTCAATTGGATTTATCTGTGGCCACGTACCATACCGTAGCCGTCAACGCGGACGTTACATCGATCCAGTTCGTTAATAGGCCCGCCTTGTTTCAAGGATGCGAGATTACGGTGCACCTGATCCAGAATTCTTCAACCGGCTATACGATCAGCGGTTTTCCGACGGAGTGGAAGTTCGGCAGCCGCTCCGCGGCGCCTGTTAAGCGAACGTTCGGTATCGATGTGTACACGCTGCTGTTCGACGGCAGCAAATTTCTCGTCATGCAGCAGTACAGTTCCTGATAAGACGAAGGAGGGTGTTTCATGACGGTTTCCTCTCAGCCGGACATAGGCGGAGTCGTAGCGGTTAACGCCGTCTCATCGACCATCGGCGAATTGGACTGGACGGTTCGGCCGGATGGCGAGACGGTCATATCCTTCGAAGCCGCCTCCGGATTGTATCAGTTTTCGGTGATTGCCGATGCTTCCGAATTCCAATGGGAGTCCTTGTACATGAATTTGTTTTCCTATCATAACCATGGGCAGCGAACCGGACCCTGGGATTTTCATCCTACGGAAGGAGCAAGGGCTTTGTTGCCGAGCTATTGGGTGGAATTGGATGATCAGCCCATCGGGCTATGGTACTTCCAGCGCGTGTCGATCGACGACTTGACGAACAAACGGTTTAGAGGGCGATTTGCTTTTTACACCGCGGAGAGCGGAGAGCATCGATTGAGGCTTAGACCCTACAACGACGTCGGCAATGTCCGATGGCTGTCGGCTCTTCTGGAGGCGGATCCGGAAGATCGTCTGGGCGAGGTGCCGGAAATTCCGCCGGACTGGTTCGACCGTTGTCCCTTTGCCGAGTGGCGAGACCCGGCATACTGGATGAAGATGACAAGCCGATTGCAAGGGCCCTGCCAGGGGTATGAACGTCCCTTGCGCGAAGCATTCGAATGGCTGAACGTTGCGGATCATCAAACGCCGGAGACGCTTCCGCTTCTGATTGCCAAGTATCGACTGAACAACGACGAATCCGCCTTGGGGGTGGCTTGTGAGGTCATTGAGCGGGCGGTTGCCGCCGAGCATTGGGGAAACCAGAAGCCGGACGGATACGGACACGACGGGGATATGTCCGCGATGTACGTGCTGTGGGGCCTCACGTATGCTTACCATTCCTTGTACGATCGACTGGACCGCGAAATGAAGAGCCGAATGCTCGATAAGCTCGCTTTGCAAGGCAATCGTTTTTTCGAAAAAGCGCTGCTGTACCGGGATTATTGGGGAGGCTCGCTGCTTCAGGATCACGGCTGGCGATCGCTGTTCGGCTTCGGGAGCGCGGCGCTGCATTTGCTCGGCGTGCTTCCGGAAGCTTCCTTGTGGACGCGCTATATCATTCCCCGGCTCGACAAGAGCTTGGCGGCGATGCCGACGGACGGGGTAATTCCCGCGAGCTCGCATTACAGCCTCGAGCTCTATACGGAGATGCTCGTGCCGTATCGGGATGCGCTGTACCGGTTGACGGGCCGTGACATTTACCGAAGCGAAGCGTTTCGTCGGATCGTCGATTATTTGACGGACATCGTTCACGCGGCGGACCAGACCGTCGTGGGGTGGGGGCGAGATAAGCTCCATCTTGTCGGAGGCCGAGCCTTTCTCAATGCAATGGCTTCCGTCTACCAGGACCGGCGTGCGGCCTTCCTGCAGCAATTGCTGAACGATAAGCGGATGGAGGCGTTCTACGCGGGACCGGAAGAGAAGGCTTATTACGGGGACGCCTTGTGGGGCCTTCTCAGTTACGAGGAGACGGCTCAGCCGCCTGCCGAACGCTTGCAACAATCGACCGGAATCCGGTATTACGAAGACAGCGGTGTGGTCCATTACCGCGACGCGGAGCAGCAGGTCGTCGTCTCCCTCCGATGCGGTCCTTCTATGGGGCATCATGCGTACCGGACTGCCCAGGGAGCGTGCGACCGGCTCGGCTTGGGACCCGATGCGGGACACTTCATGATCGCGGTTCAAGGGGAGCCCTTCCTGGTAACCCCGGACAGCGGCTACAGCCTGCGAACCGATATTCGCTCCTGCCTGCTTATAGATGGCCAAGGGCAGCAGGATGACGTCGGCTATACGATGTCCGTCCCTTCTTACAAATACTTGGGCGAGGAAATCGAGTCGGTGAGCTGGGACGATGCCGAAGGAAAAGGGAGGGTCCGGCTAAATTTGACTGAGGCCTACCCCAGAGAGGCGGGAGTCACCGCTTACAGAAGAGAGTTTTTTCTTGAAAGAGGCCAGCCGGTTAGACTGCGAGACTATGTCGTGCTGAATGAACCGCGGAAGCTGTCTTGGCTGTTCCAGACGAAACGGGAGCATAATCCAGCCTTCGAAGGCCTGACTTGCAAGCTGGGGGGCGAGGGGGGCGTGACGATCAGCCCTCGGTCTCCGCAATTAGGCCTGACTGTGACTGTGGAGGAAACACCGGTCGTCTGGTCCTATGTCAGTCCGAGCGGCTTCCTCCCGTTCGATACGGTTCGCTACGATTCCGAAAAGCCCGTCAGGTGCGCTTATGTCGAATTTGTTTTTTCGAGGAACGAGACCGGTTGAGACGAGAACTCAAGTCGCCTCCGAGTTCGTGTAATTCGATTTTGTCGACTTGGGAGACGC
This sequence comes from Paenibacillus sp. HJGM_3, assembly GCF_045062745.1. Lineage (NCBI taxonomy): Bacteria > Bacillati > Bacillota > Bacilli > Caryophanales > Paenibacillaceae > Paenibacillus > Paenibacillus sp. HJGM_3. Next base: position 92,159 of record NZ_JBJGED010000014.1, on the reverse strand, counting down.
AACCGAAACGTTTATCGGGATGCAATTCGATTTTGCCTATTTAGCACGCATTCTGACGGGGCTTGGGCTCCAAAAAGCAGCTCCAATTCGGCAAAATCGAATTAGAACTCGATCGGAGCCAAGCTGCCCTCGTGCAATTAGGCGAAATGGAACTACAGCTCGCCATAAGCCCAAGTTCAACCGGAGCTCATAGATCGAAAGAAGGAAAAAAGGGCAGGCAGAGGGAGTGGAGAAGCGATAGCGTCCGCCTTTGAAATCTTGTGCTCCCCTCAACCATTCTGATCAAAAGCACAAGATTTCAACAGCGGTTGGAAACCCTCTGCCTGCCCTCCCCACCGCCGACTGAACGCCAACGCCAAGGACCTCTGGAGTGAATCTGCTCCAGAGGTTTTTCTTATTATTTGGAATCATGACCTATTTCCAAAATCCGTCCTAATCAAAGATGTGAATGTCCGAATCGACCATGAATCGCTCATACGAGGCGACTATAATAAGGCTTGTAAGCAAGCGTTTTCAGATTAGGGAGCAGAAAGGACGGGGAACTGGAAATGGCGGTTAAAATCGGAATTGTCGGCATGAACGGCATCGGGAACAACCATGCGCGCTGCTACCAGACGGATGATCTGGCGGAATTGGTGGCCGTCTGCGATGTCGTGAAGGAAAGAGCGGATGCGGCAGCTGAGAAATATGGCGTAAAGGCGTACTTCAGTCTGAAGGAAATGCTGGAGAACGAACCCGACATTCAAGTGGTGGACGTCACGACAGGCGGGATCGACAATGGAAGCTGGCATTTTGAGCCCGCGATGGAAGCGATCGGCCGGGGCAAGCACGTGCTTGTCGAAAAACCGATCTGCCATGACATTGCGGAAGCCCGGGAACTGGTCGCTTATGCGGAAAAGATGAAGGTGTATCTCGGCTGCAATCTGAATCACTACTTCACGCCCCCGGCCGAGAAGGCCAAGCAATATGTAGACAACGGCGAGGTAGGAGAGCTGGTGTACTGCTTGCACAAGATGGGATTCAATGGCGGCGAAGCCGGCTATGCGCCGGCGGGCTCGGACAAGGTGAAGGGCCACCCGTATTTTCATATGAAAGCATTTCTTACCCATCCCTTCAGCGTCATGCGGTACTTCTGCGGCGATATTACACACATCCAGACGTTCTCCGACCGACCGGGCTTCCGGAGGAGTGCCGGAGACGTGATGGTGTCGATCAACAGCATTCATGTGAAGTTCGCGAATGGCGGCGCCGGGTATTTGCTCAGCCAGCGAGGCGATGCCGTCTATGGACTGGGCGGCTGGTGGAGCTTCGAGATGGCGGGGACGAAAGGAACGGTGTGCATCGAGAATTGCGTGGAAAAGGTGTCCTATTGGAAAGCGGAGAAGGGCATTCCGGCCATTAGCGAGCAGCCGAAGGCGGAAGTGACCGATTATGGGGTGACCGATTTCGGCACGACCTTCAACAACCGCCTCCATGCGTTTCTGGAGGATGTCTCGAATGGGGTTCCCCGGGAGAAGCTGCGGGCGAATGGCCGCGACGCGTTGGCCGTGTTGGAGTACACGTTCGCAGTGATCGAATCTTATGAACGCGGGGGAGAGGTCGTCCGTCCGCACGCGCTGCCGCCGCTCCATGGCGACCCGCTTACGCTCAGATAAGGAGGGAGTAGATCATGATCCAACTAGGCGTGAACTCGGTGCTGTTCAAACAATTCGATTTTGCCACTGCGGCCCAACAGATCAAGCAATGCGGGTATGACGGCGTCGAAATTTCGGCGATCAAAGGCATGTGCGAGCATCTGGATCTAAGCCGTTGGCGGGACCAAAAGGCTGAATTGCAAGGGATCGTTCAAGAAAACGGGTTAACGTTCCTGTCGATGGAAGTCGCCTCTCTGGACGAGGAGCGCTTGCTTCCGGCATTCGAAGCGGGGGCCGCGATCGGGATTCCGGTGATCAATGTGGGCCCGGGTGGGAAATCCGACGAGCCCGGGCATTTGCAGCAATCGATCGAGCGATTGGCCAGGATGGCCGAGGCGGCCGCTTCGTTCGGCGTTACCTTGTGCGTGAAGGCGCACGTGAACCAATCGATCTACAACACGCCTACAACGCTGCAAGCGATGGAGGGAATCGCGTCTCCCGCATTCGGGATCGACATGGACCCGAGCCACATTCACCGGGCGGGGGAGAATGCGGAAGAGGCGCTCCCGGCCGTGCTCAGTCGGGTGAAGCATATCCATATCCGCGATTGCAAAGGCCGTGCACAAGGCCCGGGACCGATCGAGCTGCAGGCGTGCGGCCGAGGCGATATCGATCTGTATCGCTATTGTAAGGCGATGGTGGACGGTGGTTATGACGGTCCGGTCGTGCTGGAAGTGATCGGCGCCGGGCCGGCACACTCGCTGGCCGATGTTTCCATAGTCGCGGCCGAGTCCTACGGTTACTTGAACGCCTGCTTGAAACAATTAAACGCTCGATAGGAGGCTTCTACCTATGTCCACGAAAAAACCGAATGTGATTTTGTTCGGCATCGACAGCTTGCGTCGCGATCATATGAGCGCATACGGCTACCACCGACTGACGACTCCGCATATGGATCGGATCGCTTCGGAAGGCGTGTTGTTCGAGCAGCATTTCAGCCCGAGCATTCCGACGACGCCCGCTTATGCCAACATGCTGACGGGCATGGATGTATTCGGCACGAATGTCGTCGCGCTGCGGCATGAGGGTCCGCTTGGCGGGCATGTGCGTACACTCGCCGAAGTGCTGCAGGACGAGGGCTATCAAACCACTTGTATCGGATTTACGGGAAATCCGTCCTCGCGCGGATTCCAGACGTATCTGAATTATGAATCGTGGCTGCCGGACGAGACGGGCCGCGCGCCGAAGGCGCAAAACTTGAACGATGTCGCGATCCCGGAGCTGGAGCGGCTCGCATCGGACGACAAGCCGTTTTTCCTGTTCCTGCGGCATATGGATCCGCATTCGCCGTATTTGCCTCCCGCCCCCTATGAGCGCATGTTCTACGGCGCGAACGAGAAGGACCCGAGCAACCGCTCGATGGAACCGGTCTACGATTTCAAGCCGTTCGCGACCTTCCTGCAATCGTGGATTCCGGAAGGCGTGACGGATCACGAATACGTCAGCGCCCAATACGACGGGGCTGTCGCCTATATGGATGCCTGCATGCAGTCGATCTTTGCCAAAGTCAACGCATTAGGCTTAGACGAGGACACGCTCATTATCATTACGTCCGATCACGGCGAGACGCTGTATGAGCACGAATGCTATTTCGATCACCACGGGTTATACGATTGCACGCTTGTCGTACCGCTCATCCTGAAGTTTCCGGGGCGCGTACCAGCAGGGAAACGGGTCTCCGAAGTCACGGTGATTCAGGATATTATGCCTACCGTGCTGGATCTGCTTGACATCGACAGCGGGATCGAATTTGACGGACGCAGCTTTGCCGGGCGCTGGCAAGCCGAGCCTTCAGACCGGATCAGCGAATTCTACATCACGGAGTGCACCTGGATGCGCAAACACGGCTGGAGAACCCCGGAATGGAAGCTGATCCATGCGCTTGAGCCGGATTTTCATTTCAAGCCGGAGATCGAGCTGTACAATCTTGTCCGGGATCCGGAAGAAAATGTGAACGTGGCCGAGCAGGAACCGGAGATCGTCGCCCTGCTGGAGCAAAGGATGCTGGCGCATATCGCGAAGAGGGAACAAGAGACCGGCCGCCGGAATCCGATCTACACTAACTTGAATTGGCACGGGAAGAACAAAACGTTCGCCACGTCCCAAGACGCTTACGATTCGCTTGGAATCGGCTCGATTGGCGGCGCCCGCTCGCTTCAGGAGAAGAAGGCCGTCCCGGAAGAGAAGAAGGAAGGTGCGTGATGATCCGAGTTGCTGTTGTAGGTGTGAACCATATAGGCAAAATTCATTGCCGCAGTTACAAGCAGCATCCGGATACTGAGGTTGCCGCCGTGTGCGATCTGATGGAGGAGCGGGCTTCTGCCGCCGGTTCGGAATTCGGCGTTCCGGCGTACACCGATCTCTCGATGCTGCTGCAGCAGGAGCGGATTGATGTGGTGGTTGTAGCCACGGCGGGCACGGAGAAAGGCAGCCATCATTACGCACCCGTCATGCTTGCGATTGAAGCAGGCAAAGACGTGCTGGTAGAGAAGCCGATCTCCAACGATATTGAGGAAGCGAGGCGGATGGTCGCTTTTGCCCGGGAGAAGGGCGTTCGTCTCGCCTGCAACTTGAACCACAGGTTCACCCCGGCAGCACATCGTGCCAAGGAGCTGGTAGATGCCGGACAACTAGGCCGACAACTGTTCATCAACATGCGGCTGACGATCCAGAACAAATCCGATGAGACCGAATGGCTGCATATGCGGGCGCTGCACCCTCATTCCATCGATGTCATGCGGTATTTCGGCGGCGACATTCGCCGGGTTCAGGCTTTCATGACTCGGGCGGAAGGCAGAACCTCTTGGTCGACCGTGTCCGTCAATATGGAGTTCGCCTCCGGAGCGGTTGGGCACTTGACCGGCAGCTATGACATGTCGATGCGCCATCCGATCGAGTATTGCGAGGTGGCCGGTCAGACCGGACGGTTCGTCATCGACAACGTCTATGAAAGCATGACCTTCTACCCGCACCAATCCGACGATCTTCTGGTCGTGAAAAATCCGCTGTTCGGGGGCATGCAGGGCTTCAACGATACGTTCCGGCGGCGGATCGACCGTTTCGTGGAGCAGATCAAAGCGGGCACGGCGCCCGAAGCAATCGAAGCGTCGGGGGCGGATGCGCTCGCCGCGCAGGAAGTCATCGAAGCGGCGATCCGCTCGCATCAGTCCGGCGGCATGCCGGTGGAGGTCGCATGACTTTGATGAAGGAACCGATAAACATGAGCAGCAACGTCGTACAAGGGTCGGTCTTGTGGTTCACGGGGTTGTCCGGGTCGGGCAAAACGACAACGGCGAGGCATGTCGAGACGATCCTTCGCGAGCAAGGCTATGCCGTGGAGCTGTTGGATGGCGACGAGCTTCGCGCGACGGTTTGCAAGGGACTCGGATTCAGCCGGGAGGATCGGCTCGAGAACATCAAGCGTATCGCCTATATCGCCAAGCTGCTGTCTCGCAATGGCGTCATCGTTCTCGTCTCCGCCATCACACCTTATGAAGAGATGAGGGAGTACGCCCGGCGAGAGGTTCCCGGCTACGTGGAGATTTACGTCAAGTGCCCGCTCGAGACGTGCGAGCATCGTGACGTGAAGGGACTGTATGCGAAAGCGAGGCGAGGCGAGCTGCTCCGGTTTACGGGCATCTCGGACCCATATGAGGAACCGCTGCAGCCGGACATCACGCTGTGTACGGCGTCCTACTCTATAGAGCACAATGGTAATGACGTCGTGGCTTGGGTGAATGCAAGGCATGAAAGACGGACTTGACGAGGGTGCTTCTTTAGGAGGACACTAACAGTATGAAGATCATTTTGATCTCGCTCGATACGCTTCGCGCTTCCCGGTTGGGCAGCTATGGGTATGACAAACCGACGAGTCCTTACTTGGATCGGATCGCCGAACAAGGCGTACTTTTTGAACGGGCTTACGCCGGGGACATCCCTACGGAAGTGGCTCATACCGGCCTCTTCACCGGGAGGGTCGGTCTGTCCACCGGGATCGTATCGCACGGGTCGAGTCTTACGCAGCTGCCCAAAACCGTCGCCTGGTTGCCCACCCTGCTTCGGGCGGCGGGGTTCACGACCGCGGCCGTCGACAATTTGTATCAGTTGAAGGAGTGGTTCGCGAGAGGGTATCGTTATTATATGAACAGCTCGGGACCAAAACGGTGGATCGATGGGCGGACGGTCAATGAAATGGCGCTGCCTTGGCTGAACGAGCACAAGGAGGAGTCCTTCTTCCTGTTCCTGCATTACTGGGATCCCCACACGCCGTATTTGCCGCCGAGCCCTTATATCGAAGCCTTCTACGACAAGAACCGCGATCCGTACGACCCTGACAATCGAAGTATGTCCGAGGCTTATAATCATTCGGCCTATCCTTTCTTCAAACATCATCATTATGATCTGGTCGGCCCGGTAACCGATTCCGCTTATTACGATGCGTTGTATGACGCCGAAATCCGCTATCTGGACGATCGGTTGAAGGAGCTGGACGACCACTTGGAGGAGCTCGGCATTCGTGAGGAAACGATGCTCATCCTGTTTGGCGATCACGGTGAGAGCTTGACGGAGCATCAAATTTATTGGGATCATTGCGGGTTGTACGAACCGACCGTTCATGTTCCCTTGATCATGCGCTGGCCGGGGCGCATTCCGGCTGGCCGCAGAGTGCAGGGGCTCGTTCAGCACGTCGACTTATTGCCGACTCTGCTGGAGGCGATCCGGCTCCTGCAGCCGTCCGGCATCGATCTCGCCAAGCTCGCCGATCCTCCCGAGTTGGACGGGCACAGTCTGTGGCCGGCGATTCATGGCGAGACGTACGGGACGCATGAGCAGGTTTACTTGAGCGAGTGCGCCTGGCAAGCGGCTCGCGGGATTCGGACCGAGCGGTTCAAATACATTCGGACGTACGATGCGGGTCCTTTTACCCGCCCGTCCTGCGAGCTGTATGATTTGATAAAGGATCCGGCCGAGACCGTGAATTTGGCGGAGGAGGAGCCGGGTTTGACCGCGGATTTCCAGCGACAGTTGGATGCCTGGGTCGAGGCCAAGCTCGACGGGCGCCCCGATCCGATGAAAGTTCAATTGCGACAAGCCGGATTGCCGTTCCGGGGACGGATCGAGGCCATCTTGTCCTCCGTCGGCATGAGCTGGGCCGAGTGGTGCAGCAACCCGGATCGAGAGCGCTTCGACAAGGCGGTACGAGAAGGTAGGTGACTGGCCGGTGAAGGATATGGGTAGCGATGCCGTCATGCGTATTTCCAAGAGCGGTGTTTTTATGAAGTCCGAGTTTCCCATCTATGTGAAGCGGTTTGTTCAGAAGACACTTGACGAGCACGGGCACGAATTCATTGAACTGGTGTTTGTCGAGCGGGGCAGAGGGATTCATCGGTTTCAAGAGAGCGCTTACGAGATCAAGGCCGGCGACGTCTTTATCATCAACCCGGGGGAAACCCATAGCTATGTGGTGGAAGAGGGCGAGCAGATGGATATTATCAACTGCTTGTTCATGACGTCCTTGATCCCCGATACGCTGCTCCGCGAGCTGGGGATTACGGCTTCCATGGATTACTTCTACGTGCATCCCTTTCTCAAGAGCGATGTGCGCTTCAATCATCGGCTCAACCTACGCGGCAAGGATGCAGAGATTGTGCTGGGTTTGCTGGACAGCATGATCCGGGAACTGGAATCCCAAAGTCAAGGCTATACGACGTTGGTCCGGCTGCAGCTGATCGAGCTGCTTGTCGTGCTTTCCCGCCACTACACGCTGCTTCAGAAGCAGAAGGCGTCCGCGCCCAGCCGTGCGTCCAGCTACGACATGACGGCCAAACGCATCTACGGGTACATGGAGCGCAATTACGAGAGCAAGATTACCTTGCAATCGCTTGCGAATCTGTACAATGTCAGCGTTCGCCAGCTCAACCGCCTCATGGGGCAGGAGTTCGGCAAAAGCGTGATCGACGTGCTGCACGAGATCCGGATTAATCGGGCGAAGCATCTGCTTGGGGAGACGCATGAGAAAGTGATCGTCGTAGCGACGATGGTAGGCTACGAGGACCCCTCGTTCTTCAGCCGGTTGTTTCACCGCCATGTCGGTTGCTCCCCCAGTCAATATAGGGCGCGAGTGGAACGCTAGTCATCAAAAAGCTGCTTAATCGCGGCTTTTTTTTGTTTAATTCGACATGAAAAGGAAACTTAATGGAGCAATAAATTAAAAGAGAAATTGCGAAGGAATATATTGACAAACGCCCGGTAATGGTAGTAGTTTATTATCAAAAGCGATTTTGCAAAAACGTTTTTACTAACGGACCGAGGGAGAAACAACATGGCGGCAACGATAAAGGATGTGGCAAAAGAAGCGGGAGTAGCTGTATGTACGGTCTCTTTCGCCATGAACGGTTCCGCTCATGTGGCTGAAGAAACCAAGAAGCGGATTTTCGAAGCGATCGAGCGCCTGAACTACCGCCCCAATCAATCAGCTCGGGGATTGGTCACCAAGAGGACGAACAACATTGGGCTGGCCGTGTCTGAGACGGCGGACGGTTTGGAGAACGGTATTTTGCTGGATGTCATTAAAGGATTGGGGCAGGCGGCAGGCAAATTCAACTACGATGTCATGCTTTCTTTTCAGAAGCCCCACGCCGCAAAGCCGAATGATCATTTGCTGGACGTATACCGTAAACAATCCGCCGACGGTCTGATCATGATGGGAACGAAGATGGGAGAGACGCCGTACAAGGAGTTGGTGAGCAAACGATTTCCTTTCGTTCTTCTAGGCCGCCCTTCTTCGGACTGCCTTTGCCACAGTGTTAACGCCGACAACGAGCAGGGCGCCTACCTGGCAGTCGAGCATTTGGCAAGCAAGGGCCATAGGCGGATCGCTTTCATCACTCCTTGCTCCCTCGAGGTCGACGCCGCTCAGGACCGGCTGACCGGCTACCGGAAGGCAATGAGTGACTTTTTCGGCGGCGCGGAGGACCAACTGATTGCCTATGGCAGCTTTGCCTCCGACAGCGGCTATGCCGAGACGGAGAGGCTCTTAAGCCTGAAGGACCGCCCGACTGCTATAATCGCCGGCCGGGACGCCATCGCCTCGCGGGTTATCGAGAAAGCGATGGATCTCGGTTACCACGTGCCCGATGATCTTGCGGTAGTCGGTTTTGATAATAGTGTCGTCTCCCAAGTAGCCCGCCCTTCCATTACCTCTATTGAACTGCCCATGCTGGAAATGGGGTATAGGGCGGCGAATCTCCTGATTCAGCTCATCGAGGGCGGCATTTCTTATGACAATACCCAACGAATAGTTCTGCCCTGTATCCTGCATGCACGAGAATCCGTATAAAATCAAACGGCTCAAACGAGGCTCCTTAGGTTAGCTTGCTAGCCTGGGCTTCGTCATTTCGAGTACAAAAACGTTTTTGCAATAAAATTGAGAGGATGTGATGCCTTTTAACGCTCATAGGCGGAGTCGGGTTGACGAGAAATACAGGCTGTTTCGTAAGCGGTTTCAATCATCCATAAGGGAGTGAAAAGCACGATGCAGGTAAAAAAGGTTATGAGTACGGTTCTAACCCTTGCTATCGCACTCGGCATTACGGGATGCACGAAGAGTACGTCGCAGACGGAGTCCCCCAGCGCCAAACCGTCGGAAACACAAAAGGCTCAGGCCACCATGACTCCGGGCGCAGACCCGCTCAAAGGGACCATCCGGGTCAATCTACGGGGCGCTTCGGCGGAAGTTTGGAACAAGGTGGCGGAATCCTACACAGCTATGCACCCCAATGTAAAGGTAATCGTCGACGTTAAACCGGCCCAAGGCTACCGAGAATGGGTGCAGGCCCAGTTCGCCGCCGGAAAACCGGAGGCGGATTTCATCACGACCAACGAAAACGGGGAGCTTGCTAAAGATAAATTTGTCGACTTCAAGCCTTACTTGGAAAAAGTAAACCCTTACACAGGGAAATCATGGAAGGACGGTCTCAACCTGGAGGGAATGGGGATCAATCTTGAGGATCCCCAGCTGGACCAGCTAACCTCCCTGAATGTGGAGTCCGTTCAGATCTTGTGGATGTACAACAAAGAGATCTTCCAGAAGGCCGGCATTTCCGCCCCTCCCAAGACCTTCAATGAACTTATGACTGCCTTTCAGAAAATCAAAGACGCCGGTTATACGCCTTTCACCATCGGCGGGAACGCCCTCTCCCTTTGGAGCGGTCAGGCCGGCTGGCTGATGCGAATATTTCCAGACCAATACTTCCGTGACTACATCAAACTGATCCGTTCACAGAACGGGGACTATACTTATTTGCCGAAAGACGACACCTGGAAGTTCGATCTGAAGGATCCTTACAACGATGCCCGCGCGAAGGTTTCACCCAACGAGCTCCGCATGCTGAAAGCGGTACGCGATAAGGAAGGCCCTTACAAAATTGAGGGCAATCCGGCATGGCGTGAAGTGTATGAAAACTTGAAAAAGCTATTCGGCTATGCCCCTCAAGGCTTTATGGGCATGTCGGAGGACCAGGCTTACAAGTTGTTCCTCACGGGCAAGGCGGCAACGATGCTGGCACAACCTTCCTCTTATTGGCAGCTTCCGAAGGATTTTAAGGACGCCGAAAAGACGGGGGAGAGCAGCGGGGTCAAGCCGTTCGAATTCGGCTACTACAACATGCCGTCGATCGAAGGCCCTCTCGTTCAGGCGCCGGCCCGCACGATTCATGTCAGCACCGGGTTCTACGGTTTCGTTAAGAAGGACGCGGAGCAAACCGCCCTCGACATCGACTTCATGATGTACTTCACTAGCCCGAAAGGCTTCAAGGTCTATATGGAAGCCATGCAGAATTCCAAGGATGCCGCGATGTCCGGTTCCCCGATGCTGAATAACATCGAACTGCCGGACAGCATGAAGAAGGCGTTCGAATCCTTCAGCGCCATCGGCAACACGGAAGGACTTCCAAGCCCGGGCAACGTACTGGCGCGCGGCCTATACGATTATCAGCCTTCCGTACAAAGCTATGTCGGCCTGATCTCCAAGTATTTCAGCGGACAGCTCAGTGTAGACGAATTTATGAAGCAGTACCAAGCAGACATCGACTCGAAGCTGGAAGCCATGCTGAAGGAGCGTAAGAAATGGGAGGTTTCCGATTTGGACCACCCGGAACGCAAACCTCCGGTCAGGCAGTAAGCAACCCCATGCAGCCGCTTTGCTCCGCGTCTGTCCCAGCACGGAGCAAAGCGCAATGATGGTCCCGGAAGAAGGGAGAACCCATGAAAACACGGATTGTTTACCTAATGTTGGCCGTCTCCTTGCTGTTTTTTGCTCATCCGGCTATGGCGGAGCCCCTCTGGCAAATGGATAAGCAAATGAACGTAAACTCGTTGTCGATAGCGACCGACGGCGAGCGGATCGCAGTAGGTACGCAGGACGCCGCTGCATTTGTTCTCAAGCCCGACGGTACGCAGGTTTACCGGTTCGAAGCCAAGAATGTCATAACAGGCGTATCGATGTTAGACACCGGGGAACTGCTCGTTTCTTCAGACGACCAGTATGTCTATCTCCTCGATGTCGAGGGTAAGCCGGTCTGGTCCAAAAGCATGAAGAAGATGGTTAAATCCATCTCATCTACCCCAGACGGCGAAGTGATTGCGGTAACGCTTTTTCGCTCAAATGCCGTGCACTTGCTGAACAAGCAGGGTGAAGTCGTAAAGGAAATCCCGGTCGGGATTGATATAACCGGCGCCCAGGTCTCTCCCAACGGTAAATTCCTGGCCGCGGCCGGAGCGGACCAGTTTCTGTACGTGTACAACGGGCAAGGAGAGCTTGTCGTCAAGACGTCGATTTCGGGCAGCATCAACTCGGTATCCATCTCGGATGAAGGGGTTGCGGTCGTCGGTTCGTCGGAAGATAAGGTCATCATCCTGGATGCCGGCGGAAAGAAGCTTACCGAGCTCCTGGCAGGGGACATCATCACGTCCGTACATATCACAGGCGATGCCGATTATGTCGCTTACGCCGACTACTCAGGCCAGTATTACGTGGGCAGCCTGAAGGGCCAGGAGCTCTGGTCTGCCCAAGAAACGGGAGCCGGACGCCAGATCCGTTTCAGTCCGGACGGCAAGCACCTGTATGCCGCATCGGACAAAGGAGCGGTCTATCAGTACGAGGTCGGTCACCTCCTCAAGAGCGGCCAACAAGCAGCCCTCCGGCAAAAGACCATCCAATACGGTTCGATCGCGGCGGTTGCGCTTCTCATTTTAGTCCTCATTTTATGGACGGTGAAACGGAAACCGGAAATCTTTAAGCGCCTGTGGAAAGACAAATATGCTTACATGATGCTGGTTCCAAGCTTCTCGCTTCTTCTTGTTTTTCTCTACTATCCGTCCATTTCCGGACTTTTCCATTCTCTCTATGATTGGAATCCCGGATCGCGCAGCACGTTCGTGGGCCTCGACAACTTCAAAAGGATGCTGGACGATCCCTATGTGTCCAAAGGTGCCGTCAACCTCCTCATCCTCGTGGTCACCGGTCTGTTCAAGACGCTGATCCCTCCGTTGATTGTGGCGGAATTGATCTATCACTTGAGAAACAACAAAGCTAAGTACTTGTTCCGGACCTCATTCGTTATTTCCATGGTCATCCCGTCCGTCGGCTTTCTACTGGTCTGGCAAAACCTGTACGACCCGAACATCGGCCTGATCAACCAGATTCTGACCGTCATAGGCCTTGATTCATTCGCCCACCCTTGGCTCGGCGATGCGGACACGGCGCTGTGGGCCATCATCTTTATGGGATTTCCGTTCGTCGGCATCATGCAGCTGCTCGTGATGTATTCGGGCCTTATTGCCATCTCGGACGAAGTGATCGAGGCAGCCAGAATGGACGGAGCCAAGTCGTTCCGCATCATCCGTTCCATCCATCTGCCGCTTCTTGGAGGGCAGTTCAAGCTGCTCATCGTGCTGGCTCTCATCGGCATCGTCCAGGACTTCGGTTCCATTCTCATCGTAACCGGCGGAGGTCCGATGGACTCGACGTACGTACCCGCCCTTCAGATGTATTATGCCGCGACCAAGTTCGGTGACCTGGGTTATGCTTCCGCCCTGGGCGTCAGCATGTTCTTAGTGATTCTATTGATCACGGTGATCAACATGAAATTTATCAAGACCGCTGACTAAATAGGGGGTGAATAGGTTGGCTAAGTCGGAAACGCTAGTCCCCCGGGCCGGTACGGTAAAAGCCGCGGTCCGACTTCGCAAAAAGGCGGTAATCACACAGCAAGCTGTGCTGTATGCGGTTCTCGGCCTCTTCGTGATCCTTACGCTCGGTCCCATTTTATTTACCCTGATCTCTTCCTTCAAGAACAACGCCCAAATCCTGGGAGGCTTTTGGTCCATACCTTCTCCGCCGCAGGCGGCAAACTATGAGGTCGCATTCGCCGCCATCTGGCGGTATACCGCGAATACCGTCGGGTATGCGGTAACGGGCAGTCTCCTGGTCGTGCTGCTCTCGGCCATTTCGGGCTACACCTTCGCCAAGAAGAACTTTCTCGGCAAGGAGATTCTCTTCATGATGATGCTGGCGATTATGATGATTCCGGGCGTTCTGACATTAATCCCATCTTACGTCCTTTACGCCGATCTCGGGCTCGTCAACACCCCCTGGGTCATCATAATCAGCTCGGCGGCGGGAGGTCAGATCTTCGGCACCTTTCTGTGCCGGAGCTTCATGGGCGGGCTCTCCAATGAACTGTTCGACTCGGCCAAAATAGACGGGGCCTCCGAGTTCACCGTATTTCTAAAAATCGTACTCCCCTTAACCGTACCGGTGCTGATGACACTTTTCATCATGTCTTCGGTCGGGATCTATAACGAATACATCTGGCCGCTGCTAACGATCAAATCCAATGAAATCCAGATGATCGGCGTCGGTCTCACTCAGTTCAAAAATCAATTCGGGATCTCCGACATGGGCGTTGAATTCGCCGCCTATATGATCTCCTCGATCCCGCTCGTCCTGTTGTTCAGCTTCGGGATGAAGTACTACATCCAAGGGCTTACGCAGGGCGCTTTGAAGATGTAATGTTCGCAAATATCGCAAATACCCTAACGGAGATAAACCATGACCCAATATGTGGAATCACGACAAATCCCAAGCTGGATTTGGCATCCGGCCCGAGAGAGACAGAGGTCGGTTGTCCTGAGCAGGCGGTTTACCCTCGCAAGTGAAGTGGCGGGTTTGGAATTCCGGATAGCTTGTACGGGCGGTGTGGAGGTGGAGTTGGATGGGAGCCCCCTAGGCGCCATTCCGGAACATCCGCGGCAATCGACGTCATTTACTTGTCTTGACCGCTTCCCGGCCGCACTTGCAGCCGGCGTCCATACCCTAACCTTGAAGATCCGGTGCAGCGAACCTATGCCGCTCCTTCCCATCAACATCCATCTCCATGACCGCACCGTCGGCTGCATCGCTTATATCCAGGGAGACGGATTCTGGCTTCCGACCGATGCAACGTGGCAGGCGGACGACGGCCAAGCGGAGGTGGTGTGCAGGCTGGGGGAGGAGCCGTACGGCGAATTGGACAACACCCCGGATTGGTTTGTAGCAGGCGGTTATGGCGACATTGCCGCCGAACCGATGGAGAAGTTAAACTGCCTGTCCGCCTCGGGTCTCGAAGCGAATGTCCATGGCGGCCGCCTGATCCTAACCGGAAGCGGAGTACGGAAGCTCCAGTTCGGTGAAACGAACGCCCGGAACGAGCGCTATATTTTCTATCATCTGATGAAGCAAAACGAGTGGAAGGCCCTGCGCAGCCAGCAGAATGCCCGGGACTGGACCGACATGCCCAAGACGGTTGTCGAGTTCCCGTCCGAGATGAACATCCGATTCCACATTGAGAACCGGGGCTTGGGCGAGGTGGAGATTGTATGGAACGGGGCGGAATCGCTCCATGAGCTGCACGGGTATGATTCCTGCATCACGGAGCGTGCCGTAGTAAAGCCCGGGAGCCGGTTTGTGACAAGTCCCCAAGGCATGAAACTGGTTCAGTTCCTCGTGGGGGCCGGGGCGGGGGAAAGCTTCCACCTCGAAATCCGGTTTGAGGCCGTCGGCGTTCCCATGAAGCAGGTGGGGAGACTGGAATGCGACAACCCGCTGTTGAAGAAGATCTACGACGTTTCCGTCCATACCAGCGCGGTCTGCCATCAAATCGGATTGTGGGACGGAATTAAGAGAGACCGCCTAAACTGGGCTTACGATATCTACATGGCTGCAAAGGCCGATTATGTGCTGTGGGATGATCTTTCGGTTCTGCGCCGTTCCATTCGGGAGCTGGGCAAAACCCCCTACGGCTATTGGATGAACGCCATTCCCTCTTATACTTTATGGTGGCTGTGCGGCGTGTGGGACTACTATCTGGAGACGGGCGATACCGCGTTTGTACTGGAACTTAGGGAGGATTTGACCCGTCATCTCCGGTGGGTAGAGGAGAACACCGACAAGGAGACCGGATTGTTCCTGCCGGGTGCGCGGGCGGAGGTTTCGTTCATCGAGTGGGTGCCGATAGGCGCTGACGAATCGTGGTGGTGCCTCAACGCGATTTATAAACTCATGAAGACGCAGATCGGACGGCTGGCCGCCTACGTCCCTGAGCTGGGTATCGAGGTGACAGGGGAGGGGCCGGAGCTCCCGGAATATGTGTTTTTGGAAGGCACGTCGGCACTGCTGACCCCTCTTCTAGGGATTATGAGCGGTTCGGTTGCCCCTGACAAAGCGGAAGCGTTCCTCCGGAGCTGTGAGCTCAAAGACCCGTTGACCCCACTTTCCGCCTATTGGTTTGCCGAATGCTGCTCCCGGCATGGTCTTCACGAAAAAGCATGGGACGCCATCTCCCTCGTTTGGGGATCCATGCTGAATTCAGGGGCCACGACATTTTGGGAGAGTATCGTGCTTAACCGTGAAGAGGACTATCATGCCGCCCAAACGACGTACACGGCGTATGGCTCGTACCGGATGAGCCTATGCCACAGTTGGTCTAGTACCCCCGTCGTATGGATAAGCCGGTACATCTTGGGGATCCAACCGCTTGAACCGGGATACCGGAAATTTGACTTTACGCCGAATGCGCTGCCCGGACTTACGGAGTGCAAGGGAGGTGTAGGCACACCCGATGGTCCGATCCTCGTGGAATGGAAGGTGACAGAGGGCGGGATAAACAAATCCGTCAGTCGACGCACGGCAGGCGGAATGGATCTGCAATAAGCTTCGGAGATGAGGTCCGAAGCGCATCACAAACACTGAGAAGCGGCATCGTTGCAAACATTTGAGGAGGTGGATCGCAATGAAGAAAATTCGCACTCTTAGAATGCTCGTGATCGTCCTTATTTTCGCCGTGATGTTTACCGGGTTTCCCCTTCCCTACGGTGCTTCGGCAGCCGGGACTACGACTTCCGTGTCTTATGAGTTTGATGAACCTGGCAATGCGGAGGGCTGGCTGAATTTCCGGAACGGTGTCGAGAGCTACCAGGTTCAGGCGGGAAGCCTGCACCTGAAATTGAACGGAACGGATCCGTTTTGGTACGGTCCGGAGCCCGTCGGGCTTACCGCTTCCGCCGATCAATCGATCACCGTGCGGATGCGGGCGACCAAGGGAGATTCCATCGCCTTCTATTTCGATACGGATCTTTACCCCGGACTCTCTCAAAGCAAGAGAATCCTGATTCCGATTAAACCGGACGGGGAGTTTCACGAGTATACGGTGAGCGCAGGCGTTCATCCGAACTGGAAAGGAAACGTACGGAAGCTGAGGATGGACTTGGAGCCAGCCTCAAGCGTTCCTTCCGAAGTAAGCATCGATTACATCCGGATTGCCGACCATGCGGATTTCGGATTTGAGTTCAGCGGGACGGACGGCTGGCATTCCGTCCGGGATCTGAGCGAACTGGCCGCGCAGTCGGGAAGTGTCACCGCCACGGTATACGGCTCTCAGCCTACCATGGAATCCGGTCTTATCGGGGAACCGGCAGACAGACTGGGCGAGCTGAAAGTCAGAACCCGATTGACCGGCGGGACGGCGAATGCCTTGCGGGTTTCGTTTACAACGGAGGATTCCCCGGATTATACGGCTGCCAACGAAATCCGAATCCCCCTCTCGGCCGATGAGACCTACCGGGAAACCATTGTGAAAATGTGGGAGCACCCGTCCTGGAAGGGGACGATCCGAACCGTTCGCCTAAGCCTCGAATATACGGGCTCGGAGGGAGCGGCCTTGTGGGAAACGGACTATGTCCGGTTCCAAAGCGTTGTGCTTCCAGTCTTCGACTGGAACAAAGACGGCGACTCGCAACAGTGGACTCCGATCAACCATCTGACTCCTTTCACCATAGCGGACGGCATGCTTCGGACAACTGTAACCGGCACGGATCCTCACTTGGGAATCGATAACCTGAAGGGCGTGGTGGGGGAGAGGGACAAAACCCTTAAGATCCGAATGGCTGCAACAGCGGGTAATTTCATATCCGTTTTCTTCGCGACCGATACCGCCCCGGCCTATGCGGAAACGCGCCGATTCGATTTTACCATTACGGCTGACGGGACGATGAGGGAATACGTCATTCCCGTAGGCGACCACCCGATGTGGAAAGGGAAGATCACGAAGCTGCGCTTGGACTTGGAGGGCGGGGAACGAATGAATGCCGTTCTGACCCTGGACGAAGTGAGATTCGTCTCCAGTCCGGCCGGTGCGAACTTGTCCGTCAAACGTTCCAAGCCGGCTTTGCATCCCGGAGACAATGCGGAAATTACGGTTGATATCTCGAACACCGGCGGCAAAGCCTTTTTCAGCCCGCAGGCGGAGCTTATCCTTTCCGGGAACCTGGGGATTGACGAAGGGCAACTCGTTCAGCCTCTTCCGGATCTGCACCCCGGCGATACCAAGACCGTCTCGTGGAAACTAAAAGCGGCCTCTGAAAGTGCATCGGGTGTTGAGGTCCGCCTTCATGCTGCAGGATACGAACAAGGTTATTCCGTTGCATTGCCCATCGTAAAGGAAAATCAGGCGTTACCGGTCGGCAGGCCGGAAGCTACGCGGGCCTATGTGGACCCTGGGACCGGAGATGCCGTGCTGGAGAATCCGAACATCCGCTTCGTGGCCCCCAAATCAAGCTTCGGATACGGACAGTATCAGGTGTACGCATGGGAGGACACTCAGGGCTGGAAGCGGATGGCGAGCGTTCAGCCGTTTGCCGGGGCCGTCGTCCGTCAAGGGGATAACAGCGCGGAGACGGTCGCTTTTCATCCGAGCCGGGTCGCGGCCGGAGTTGCGAACGGCGAGTCTCGGCTTACGTTCCAGGGTGAGACCAAGGATTCAGCAGGCAGACAATGGAGTTACCAATTTGGGTTTGCTCTTAAGGACGGCGATTTACAAATTGGGGCCCAGCAGCGTGTTCAGTCGGACAGAGATGCGGAGCTGCTTAATCTGACCGGACCGGTCCTTACAGTAGGAGAAGGAAGTTTCGGCAGCGCCAAGGATGAAGCGTTATTCCCTGGGCTCGAATGGCTTGTCGGCGACGAGGTCTCTTCCAGTAAGCTGGACATTCACACACCGGACTCCTTGCGCCTCGTTCCTCATCCTTACAAGATTACGGTTCCCTTAATGGCCGTTCGCCAAGGCGGGCAACTCATCAGTCTGAGCTGGGACCCTCATCAGAAGTGGGATGGCGTGCATGAGCTTCCTGCCGCTAAATTCGCTTCGCCCAACTGGGTGGAGAATCAAAACAACCACGTGATGGGATTGTCCGCGTTAAGCGTGCCGGCCTGGGTTAAGGAGAACCAGGAGCTCGCCCATACGCCCTATCCCCTGCAAGCAGGACAGCCCATTGAACTGAAGTCCGGCATCACGGTGTCCAACGCGGAATCCGTATCCAAAGCGGTGGACCTCTATATGAAGCAGGAGGGCGGACTGCCTGCCGTTCCGCAGGTCTTCGATTTTAAAGAACAAGTAGACCTAGGGTTGGATGCCTACCTACGAACATACTGGGATCCTGCAACGAACGGATGGCGCCATGTCAACATTCCGTCTTGGGGAACGAATCAGTATCCTGCCGACATGGTAAGCCTTAAGCTTCTGGGCATGTCACAGCCGGACCGCAAACCGGAAGTAGAGCAGGTGATCTCGAAGGCGCTGAACGCCATGGCAGACAAGAAGCAATTGGGCGATCCGGATTACCATATCCCGCAGTTCCAGGCCGCGTTCCATGTAGGATACATGGAGGAAATGCTGGAAGGGCTGGAGGAGCAGATGCAGACGCTTATGGATACGCAGACTCCCTCGGGTTCCTGGGTATACGACAAGGAGAACGCGTACAATCCGCCTCTCGGCAGCAACGGCACCCCCCTTCTCGGACAGACGGCCCTGAATACGAAGCTGTTGTTAAAATACGCAGCCATGACAGGCAGCAAGAAGGCGGAAGAAGCAGGCTTTAAGGGACTTGCGGCTCTCGGTTCCATGGGTGAGGTTCCGCGTGCGGGACAGCCATGGGAGGTTCCCCTGCATACGCCCGATATTCTTGCCGCAGGGCATGCTGCAGGAGCTTACCTGCAGGCCTACAAGTTGACCGGTGAGGACCGTTATTTGCAAAAATCCGCTAAATGGGCGCAAGCTGGCTTGCCTTTTGTGTACACCTGGGGGGTGCAGGAACGGCCCATGATGGAATACGGCACCATCCCGATCTTCGGCGCTTCCGCTTACATCAACTCCTGGCTGGCTTCACCCGTGCAGTGGAACGGTCTTGTTTACGCCTATGAAGTGTTGGATCTGGCCCGCTACGACAGCTCAGGGCCTTGGAAGCAGGTAGCGGACGGAATACTGGCCAGCGCTGAGAAGCAGCAGGCGTCCGGAAAGGACGAAGTCTGGAGGGGCGGCTACCCGGATAACTGGAGGCTGATCTCCAACAGCCGTTCGGACAGCGTTATGCTGAACCCGGAGGAAATTGTAAAAACGATCTTTATGAAACGGTTCGTGGAAGGGAAGGGGCCAAATCCCGACGTCCGCTCCATTACCGTTCCCGGCTGTCCTGAGGCGGTTGTCGACAAACGGGAATGCTCCGAAGCTCGTGTGACTTCTCTTGCGGAGATTCGGAACACTTCTCCCGCCGACACCAGGCATCTCGTATCCTTTGCACTGGACTATCCAGCCGGAGAAACGAGTTACGTTCTGGTCGCCATGAGGGAGAAACCGCGCCAAATCACGATTAACGACGTCGCACTTGACGAAAACGTTGACTTAAACGGAGCCCCTGTAGGGTGGGTCTATCAGGAACATAACCGGTATTTGCTCCTGAAAGTCCGGCATACGGGACAGGATCAAGTGAAAATTCATTATTGACAAGGCTCGAAGCAGGAAAACCCCGGCCGGCATGCTCTGCATGTCGGCTGGGGTCTTTTCAACATACTAGTAGTCCTGCGGCATGTTCCGTATCGGTGCAAAGTGAGATTCTGTACGACATGTTCATGTCGAGAGACCGAAGAGTGGGGACGGTTCCTGGAGCAAGACGTATTTCAGGTCAATCATCGACATGTTGTCTTTACGATCGATGAAGGATTACGCGAAGTCTTCTTACGGCATCGCGAGAAGCTGATGAGGGAATTTATCGATGAGGCCGTACAGCTACAAGAGGCCTCGACATAACGCACGGCTGGAAAGAGGAACGAAAGAGGGCAGGCAGAGGGAGTGGAGAAGCGAAGCGTCCGCCTTTGAAATCTTGTGCTACCCTAAGCCCATTCCGATCAAAAGCACAAGATTTCAACAGCGGTCGGAACCCCTCTGCCTGCCCTCCCCCACGCGCCAATTGAACGCCAACGCCAAGGAACGTCCGTCAGGACGGTTTTTCTTAATTCAGGTAATTTCCTTGGGATGCTCACGGTTCGACGACAGGCTGATGGGCGTGCTTGTATTCGTTGGGTGTCACACCGTAATATTTTTTGAACAGGGTGCAGAAATAGGAGTAACTGCGGAATCCGACTTTCGAAGCCAGCTCGTAGTTCCGGTATTGCCCGGTCAATAAATAATGCTTGGCCATCTCCATCCGCTGCTCCAGAATATAATCGACGATAGAGACACCTACTTCCTTCTTGAACAGTTGGCCCAGGTAGGACGGACTCAGCTTCACCTTATGGGCTATGATCTCCACGTTGAGATCGTCGCTCAGATGGTTCTTGATATATTGCACGGCGGCGGATAGCTCGTGTCTCAGCTGAAGCGAATGGGATTGCCGCTTGCGCCGTTCATTGACCTGGCGAGCAACGGCCTCCAGTGCCCGGCTGAAGGACGTTTCCCCTTGAAGGGAGCCGGACGCGAATGGTTGTACGCCCAAGGCGGCCGTATTTTCCGTCAGCAGGCACAGCAAATTTTCGAGCCACTGCAAGGCCGAAGCAGGCTCGGGTTTATAGAACAGAAATTCCTTCTTGATGAGTCCCGTCCAATCCCCGTAAGGTTGTTCGTCCTGGCAGCAGACGATCTCTTCCACGCGATCCTCCAGCTTTTTCAGGACGGCCGATGGAATCGGGCGGAACGGAACGGCTTGGTCGACGAACAGAGGCTCTGAACGATCCGAGTAAAAGTGGCGGTTCCGGTATTTCAAGGTATCCCTGTACACCTGATTAAGCAAGGAGATGGTCGTGAAGGGTCGGCTCCCTGTAACCGTAAGCCGGATTTTCAAGTATTGTCCAAGCGGTTTCGATAATTTACGGAGCAGCAGGGTGATGTTCTCTTTCAGCAAGGGAGCGTTCGCAGTCCGTTGACCCGTCAGCAGAAGGACGAAACGCCCGAATGTGACGGGGAACAGCTCGAAACTTCCGGGAAAATCCATCTGAACGCACTCGCGCACGATCTCCAGCAGGCTGAACTCGATCAGCGACCGGTCCTTGACCGGGTAACGGTGTTCGAGCTTGGGGAGTTCGTCCACGCAGCAATCGAGAAGTATATAGGATGGCCGGCCAAGGTCGATACCAAGCTTTTCTCCCAGAGCGATGATTTCCTCATTTTTGGCGAGCAGGGAGGACTGGATATCCTCGAAAAACTTTTGCCGCAGCGGATACTGGTAATTATGAACCAATACTTTATGGCTTTGTTCGCTGATCTTCAGGCGGCTCGTTTTATCGAATTCATCGCTGGCCCGCTGCAGCGCCGACCTCATCTCTCCGGCATCGATAGGGGCTTTCAAGATGTAGCCGTCTGCGCCTTTACGGATCGCCTCCTGTGCATAAGAAAAGTCTCGATGGGCCGTCAGGATGATGCATCGAATAAGAGGGAACTCCACCTTCAGCCGCTCAAGCAGTTCCAATCCCCCCATCAACGGCATCGTAATATCGAGGAGCAGGATGTCCGGCTTCAGCTTCCTGCAGCGTTCCAAGGCTTGTACGCCGTTCTCCGCTTCGCCGGCAATGACATACCCCCATTCCTGCCATGGAAACTGGGTGCGGATATGCTGTCTGGTCATCGCTTCGTCATCCACGATCAGGATTCGCTTCATGCTCTTCCACCCCCAAATGGATCAAAAGTTTTGTCCCCTCATCGGGTGCGCTTTCGATCGTCAGTCGAAAATGATCGCCGAACATCATCTGCAGCCTGCGGTGGACGTTGACGAATCCGATTCCGTGACCAAAAGGTTTATTCTCCGTCAGGCTGTCGTCCAGGGACGCCGGCAAGCTCAGCAACCGTTCAAGCTCGGCTCTAACCTCCACTGTCATGCCCCTGCCGTTGTCTTCGATCATAATGTCCCAGCCGTCCGGTCCGCTGGTTGTTCCGATAAACAGGACACCGTCTTTCTCAGCGGAAGCGAGCCCATGAAAAATACTGTTTTCCACCAGAGGCTGCAACACGAACTTCGGGAGAAATCTCTCGAGCGTAAGCGGGTCCAGATCCATATGGAATGTAAATTTATCCGGATACCGGATCTTCATGAGATAAATGTAGCTTTCCAGGGCGCTTATTTCCTCGCGCAGCGTCACAGGCTCAGGACTGGATGTCAGGGTATAGTCCAATTGCATGGTGAGTGCCGAGATCAGCTGATCGACCTTGATGTATTCGCCGGTTCGCGCGGCCATGCTGATCGTATTCAATGTATTGAACAGAAAATGAGGTTTGATCTGCGCCTGCAGTGCTTGAAAGTCCGATAGCTGCTTCTGCTTTTCCGTTGCCTTCAGATCGGCGATCAGCTCGCGAATCCGCACTGTCATCCGATTGAAATGAGTAGCCAAAAGTCCTAGCTCATCCTTCCGGTTCATTCGGATCGTCGTATTCAACTGCCCCGAGCTGACGGCATTCATGGATTTGGCGATGACGCGGACAGGCCGGCTGATCATCAGGGATATCGTATACGCCATGCCGAGCGACAGGAAGAGGGATAAGAGGCCGAGCGCCCATGTAAAAGATACCGTATCCTGCAGCGGCCGGAGCAGAACCGCTTTATCCAGAATCCACACCACGTCCCATCCGATGATCGGGTTGGTAGCTCTCGTCAGCACCAGACTTTGTCCCGAGGAGGTCGTTCGTTCGGTTTGTCTCCAGCTTCCCTTGAACCATTCGGGTTCTATCCCGTAGAGGTGGTAAGATTTATCGAATACGTTATATTCCGCATAAGGCAGCCTGCCGAACACAGGTTGGCGCGAGCTGTCCAGCAGGATGAATTCGCCGCTGATTCGGTTCGGCGGCTGCGGCAGCATCGAATCGTAGAGCCTCGCCAGATATAGATCGAGCAGGATCACCTTATCCCCCCCTGCGGAAGGCAGCTTCATTACCGCCGTCACCGTATAGTTGGAAGAAAGCGAGAAATAGGGTCCGATCCAATAAACGGTACCGTACAGCTTTATTTTATCCAGCTCCTTGACAAGAAACGGATCGTCGAGAAGCGCCCACTGCACATAAGAGGTGCTGGCGGTCACGCGTCCCTGCTCCAGCAGATGGATATTGTAAACATTCGGCAAATACGGGAGCAAGCTTTCATTGAACCATCGCACGATTTCCTCGCTGGAGCCCCCCTGGAACCGATTGTCGGCACCGACCGTGATGAGCAGGTTGCGTACATGCTCCAGCGTGACCTTGAGATAATCGTTGGATTTATTCGTGATCTGGGCGGCGTACTCGTATTGGGCATCCAGTAAAGAGTCGGAAGAATACCGGTAATATCGGTAGCCCAACAGAACGATGATTGTTTCCACCATCAAGAAGGAGATGATAAACACTTTGACTGCAATTCGGCGTTTCATAGGTGACCCTCCTACTTTCTAATAGTATAACGACTTCGAGTCGGATGGAGTCGAATTTTGAAACTTCACGAATTATTGAAGGTTTTTTATAAATATTGAATGGAGACGGAAAATCGGAACAAGCGATAATGAATCTGAGATGAACTGCGTGTTTTTATTCCATCCTATATTCCATGCTGGGGGAATGATCATGTTTCAGAGATTCATGAAGGCTTCTTGCGGCTGTCTTGCGTTCCTTCTCTTCGCGGTGCAACTGTTGGGCGGAGTACA
The DNA here is from genome assembly GCF_045062745.1 of Paenibacillus sp. HJGM_3. Taxonomy (NCBI): domain Bacteria; kingdom Bacillati; phylum Bacillota; class Bacilli; order Caryophanales; family Paenibacillaceae; genus Paenibacillus; species Paenibacillus sp. HJGM_3. The sequence continues at coordinate 67,940 of NZ_JBJGED010000014.1, read as the reverse complement.
CACAGCGTCGGCAGTGGAGGTGGAGCCGGCATTGTCGACGATTATCATCGACAACGATAACAACGGAGCTCCCAATGTATCCGGCGGACTGCCTACGACAACAAGCGGTTATTCGAGCTCGGGGATGGCCGGGGGCGGAGCATACAGCAGCCTCGCTTACGCCAAGGGCTCTCAGAATGCCAACAGCAACACGGCCTACGCCCGATACACGCCGTCTCTTAGCGGACAAGGCTTCGAGATCGGAACCTATCGCGTCTCCGTATGGATCGTCAAGAGAACCTCATTCCATGCGAATCTCAAGGTGGACGTATTCCGAAACGGCGTTTCTACGACGGCGGTTTTTCCGAATTTGGACCCCGCCGGGGGATGGGTGGAGGTCGGCACCTTCGATTTTCAAGGTTCAGGCGACGAGTATGTGAAGCTATCGAGGGATCCGAACGGACCGACCGGGTATTTCAATACGGATTCCGTCAAATTTGAGAGACTTGGGTCCCGGCATACTACGCTGAGCGATCTGAAGATTGGAAGCTTCTCGATCTATCAGCCTTCGGTAACGGACTTTACCTATAATGTGAGCCATGAGACGAGCTCCATCACGATCGTACCGCTCACTGCGGATCCGAAAGCGACGGTCACGGTGGCGGGAAACGTTGTCGCCCGCGGGGAATCCAGCGCTCCTCTAGCCCTGGCCGTGGGAGACAATTGGATTCCTATCGAGGTGACGGCTGAAAACATAAACTTCAAGAAACAATACTCGCTTCATGTGAAACGTTCTTCCGGCAGCAGCAGAGATGCGGACCTGAGCAGCCTGCAGCTGAACGGGGCCGACCTGCCGGGATTCGACCGCGGTGTCACCGAATACACGTATACGGTCAATCATGACCGCGCGACTCTGGGCATAAAGCCGATCGCATCGTTTGCCGAAGCGACCGTCCGAGTAAACGGCAGCCCAATCGGACCGAACGATCCGCCGACTACGGTGCCATTGGAGGAGGGAAGCAATTCGATCCGGATCGATGTAATCGCTCAAGACCCGGCGTATACGAAGACCTACACTTTGACTGTCATCCGGCAAAAGGCCGACGCCAAATTAAGGAGTTTACTCATCAACGGCAGGCAGCCGACAAGAGGCTACAACGTTGCATCGGGCGAGAACAATTCGCCGGGCTTCGAACCAGGCGTTACGGATTACGCCTATAATGTGGCGGTTGGGGTGAACAGCATCACCCTTACCACCATACCGAATGACCCGAACGCAGCGGTTTCGATCAACGGGGCGTCTGTGAATAGTACCACCTACACAGCAACATTGCCTGTGGCCTTCGGCGTACAGACATTTCGGATCGAGATTCAAGCGGAAGACCGTGCTTACACCCAAACTTACAACCTTACAGTCGGCCAGGGCGACCATGCGCAAGGCAAGCCTTCCCGAGTATCGGGAGAATATTATTTGACTCCGGGTAAAAATGCGGTGGACGGAGACGGATCCACGGTTTGGAGAACTGTGCTCGCGGATGGCACTCCGTATATTTGGCTCGAGGTGGATTTGCTCCGCAGAACGACTTTTGATCGGGCGATTGTGGCTTTTTACAATTATGCGGATATGCGAAACTTCAAAATTCAATACTCGGACGACGGCAACACTTGGCAGGACGCCTACTTGAAAGAATCTGCGCCTTCCTCGATCGAGATTGTTCGTTTTCCGGAGGTTACGGCCCGGTATGTCCGGTTTTATGCGGATAAAGCTAGGGAATCGGTGTATATCGGCTTATATGCGATGGAGATTTACGGCCCTGATGTACCTTCCGACGTCAAAGGCGATGAGTACGAACGGCTTTCGGGAATTTCGCTGTCAGGCGGAACCGTGGCTTTCGATCCCTATAAAACGGATTATACGGTCGTCACGGACCGTGACATCACCGTTTCGCCGGTTAAGGCGGCAGAAGGGCAAACGCTCACGATCGACGGTGTAACCCGGGACACCCTTGTGGTGGAAAAAGAAAGCTTGTACGGAAAACCGCGGACCGTAACGATCCAGGTTACGTCTAAGGACGGGAGCCGGTCGATGGAATACCGTTTGCATATCGAGCTGGTCCCTTCGGTTCCCGGCTCCGGATACACCCTTGCATTCGCGGATGAATTCGACGGAACCACCCTGAATGAAGATTCCTGGTTCTACAGAACCGGCGGCAATACGTATTCGGACAACAAGAAAGACAACGTCTCCGTTTCGGATGGATATCTGCGGATCGCTTTGAAGAAGGAACCGGCCGGAAGCAGCAAAGGTTATTCGGGCGGAGGCGTCATAACGAAGCAGCTGCTCGGATACGGCTATTACGAAACCCGCTTCAAGCAGCATAACAAGGCCGGCTTCCACAGCTCGTTCTGGGTCGCAGGCATGAACCCGAAGGTCCAGGTGCTCGACGGCGATCGGATTTATTCTCCGTCTACCGACTATCAGGTCAACGAAATCGACGGCTTCGAGATTGAGACCGGGGCCCCGAATGAAATCAAGACGGCCGCCCATCTATGGTGGCCCGGAGACAGCCACACGGTTCCGGTGCCGTATCTCACGTATACGAATGTCGATTCGTCCGACGGTTACCATACTTACGGCTTCGAATGGACCCCGACCAAACTCAAATATTACATCGACGGCAAATTGTTCCGGGAAGAGTTCTACACAGGTCCTCATGGAGCGGGTACGCAAGGACGGGGCCAGCATCTATGGCTGACCTCCCTTGTCTACCAGTTGCCGGTTGACGATTCGGGGCTTCCCGGCGAAGTGACGTACGATTACTTCAGATTCTATACGAATGATTACGGATTGAACGCACCGGACGGTGCCATATTGATCGATAATGGGGACGCCGGCTATTCGGAAACCGGTACTTGGACTTCCACCGGGGACGCCTTCGGTTATGACGATAACGACACCAGATTTACCCGCACGCCGGGAGACCGTGCCGAGTGGAAGGCGAATATCGCTCATACAGGGACTTATGAGGTTAAGATCTGGAATCCTTCTTATACGAACAACTCGACTCAAGCGAAGTATACGGTACTGCATGCGGACGGGACAACGGACGTATCCGTAGATCAGAAGCTGGGAGGCCAGCAGTGGATTTCCCTAGGAACCTTCCGTTTTAACGACGGGGCTGAGGCCAAGGTGATCTTAACGGCCATGGATCCTGCTTTTACTCGGACGGATACGGTGATGTTCGTTCCAATCACGCTGGCGCCGGAAACGCCGGCCGGACCCAGTGCCGGCAAATTGACCGGACGAAGTGTAAGCCTGAATTGGACGGCTTCGAATGGCGCCGATGGCTACAAGCTATACCGGGCTTCCGCTGAGGAAGGGCCGTACAGCCTGATTTATACAGGAGCTGAGCAGCAGTACACCGATACTACCGTCGCTCATTCGGCTGATTATTATTACACAGCATCGGCATACAACGCAGCGGGAGAATCGGCCGTGTCGGCTCCTTCTTTCGTTCGAACGTTAGGGCAGCCGGCCGATCCGGCAACCCCGGCAATTCCCGCTGTCCCGGCTAATCCGGCAGATCCGTCAAACCGGGCGACCCCGGCAGTTCCAGCGGATCCAGTGAAACCGTCGAAGCGACCGGGTTAAAGAGGATGCGACCTTCCGGATCGCGTTGCAAATACTGGTCGTACTTACTCAACAATCTGAAATTTTGAAAGTTTTTAAGAAAAGTTGAAAGGTTGTGGCTGCCATCGAGGGTGTACACTACACTTAAAAGCGGTTGAAGAGGAAGAGGGAAACGAACATGGCCAAACGACGACTGCATCCCATTCCCACAGTAATCATGATTGTCTTCATAACCGGGCTCCTCGCGGGCTGCAAATCGCAGTCCGCTAGTCCGGATCAGTCTGAGAACAGCACGGATGCCGGCGCCAGGGTGAGAATTGAAGCGATGGTTTCAGCCCAGAACAACCTGCCGTCCGACTCGTCTCATGATGTGATCAAGCGGGAATTGGACAAGACGCTGGGCATCGATTTGAAAATCACCACGAATGTCGGCGATGAGGATTATAAAAACCAATGGAACCTGCGGATAGCCGGCAACAGCCCGCCGGATCTGTTCTATGTGGACCGAAGGGACATGATCAAGCTGGCCCAGCAGGGCAGCCTGTTGGATCTTACTCCCTATATGGATAAGCTCCAACCCGCGGTCCAATTCGTCGGTACGGAAGCGATGGCGGCCGCGACGGTCAAAGGCAAGGTGTTCGGCGTCACGAAGGCTTCACCGGCTCCCCAATTTACATTATGGGCACGCCAGGATTGGCTGGAGCGTATCGGAATGAAAGCGCCGGCTACTCTTGGTGAACTAATGCTTGTGATGAAAGCCTTTACCGATAAGGATCCGGACGGAAACGGGAAAAACGACACCTTCGGATTTACGGGCAACCCGAACTTTAACGCCCTCGATCCTATATTCGGAGCCTTCGGTACTACGTATCCCGGTAAATTTTATATCAAAAACGGCAAGCTGACGAATTCCGTCTACGATCCTCAATTCAGAGAAGCGCTGGCCTATATGAACGAGATGGTGAAGGAGGGAGTCGTCGACCCCGACTTCCTGGCCAACACGAAGGGACAGCAGAAGGATAAAGCTTATCAGGGACAGGTAGGCCTCCTTAATATCAATTGGCCGCTGGTGGTCAACACTGACGCCGCCGCACAGATCGCCGCAATCAACCCGAAAGCGAAATGGATCCAGATTGAAGTTCCAGAGGGACCGGGAGGTGCCTTTAACGGCTACGACGATTTTGGCGCTTCGAACATTCTAGTGATGCCGGTAACCCTGCAGAATGAACCGCTTAAGCTGGAAAAAATCATCCGGCTGTTGAATTACCTGTCATCTCCCGAAGGCTCGCGCCTGGTACAGTACGGCTTGAGAAACGTCCATTATACGCTGGACGGCGGAGAAATCCGGCCGACGGACAAGATAGACGACGTCATCTACTCACACGTCTACCAGCTGCTGGGCCGCGATGAAATGACGTATCTGGCAACCAAATTTCCGGCAGCCGAGCCGTTTTTCAGCTTTGCGATCGAGCAGCCGCGGATCAAAGTGTACGATTCCTTCATTCAACTCCCGGAAGGCTTCCGGGCCGTCGACGCCAACCGGTACATTTTGGAGGAAATGTTCAAATTCATTTACGGGAGACGTCCATTGGCCGAGTATGACGATTTTCTCAAGACACTTGATACGAAGTACAACTATGGATTGTACATGGAAGCGGCCAGGAAACAACTGGAGGAGCAGCTCTCGCTGAAGTGAGCTTGCCAGGCAACATGACCAACTAGAAAAGAGGTGCCGATGCATGGTCCGAATAGATTATGACGCACACCGGGACGTGCTTGCGAGAGATTTCGGCGCCATGCCGGACGATCCCGCCGATCAGGCCGCGGCCATCCGGTCGGCCATCTATTCTGCAATTGCGTCCGGGAAATCCAGGGTGCTGCTTGAACAGGGAACGTACTTCCTCCGCAGCTGCGTAACAGACGACACGACGGAAAATCCCGGTTGGAGCCGGCGTCACCTCTGGCTGCAAGATATGGATGGGTTAACAATCGAAGGGGCGACAGACGAGGAAGGGAATCCCGCTACGATGCTGGTCGGCTGCCATGACGGAGAGAATGAAAAGCATTTGCCTTCGATCCTGTGGGCCGACAGGTGCACCGGTCTTACGCTTCGCAATCTGAAGTTCTCCAGGGACCCGGCCTATTCCAGCGCCGGCGTCATTGTGGATAAGGGAGAAGACTATATCGCCGTTGATGTATTCCAGGGTAATCCATGTATCGACGGAATGGCCTGCTACTGTGCGAACCGCTTCGATCTGCAAGCTGCCGCGCTGCTCGGCGAGAGCGTGACCTACGGCAAGGGAGCGGATGCCCTGTGGCGGCGTATTGAAGGAGGAGCGGGTCGGAGGCTTCGTCTGGACAGCGCTCGTGTCGCCAGCCAGGTGAATGTGGGGGAAGGGCTGTCCTGGCATTTCGGTGCCCATACGGAGTTCCAGCTGCAGTTCAAGGAGTGCGTGGATTTGCGGCTCCAGAACCTGCATACGGTAAGCTCCAATGGATTTGCAATGCAGACGGAAATCTGCCGCGGAGTGCAGGCCGACCATATCCGGTTCCAGCCGGAAGGCAACCTGTTATTCACGGCACCCAGGGATGCATGGAAAATCTATAAGTGTTCAGGCGACTTCGAAATCGAACATATGTACGTAAATGGGGTGCGGATGGACGGCCAAAACATGCATGGCACCTTCCTGTTGGTGGACCAGGTCATCGATCGCTATAAGATAAGGCTCTGGGCCAAGTGGACTTACGCTCCGCTTCGTGCGGATACGGCCGTTACGATCTATATCGGGACCGGTCGGGAGCGCCGTACGATCCGGAGTTGGAGTCATGACGGCAGAGGCAATAACGGCCATTATTACCTGATAGAGCTTGACGAACCGGTTGCTGCGCCGATTTCCTCCGAAGCTTATGTGGCGCCGGCTTGCTGGGAAGTGGAATCGTATACGATGCGAAATTCGGTGTTCCGTAATGTCGCGGGGTGCGGTCATGTCATTAGGTACAGCAATGTCACAATCGAAGATGTCATTTACCGGAATCTAATGAACGCCGGCGTATGGATCGGTGCGGAATGGACGGGGTTTTATGAAGGGGGCCATCCCAGCCATATAACGATTCGGCGCTGCACGTTCGACAACTGCGGATACACCCCGCGCTGCGGCGTTACCGGCGGCGTCGGCATTCGAACCAGCGGTTTGGAAGGGATCTATAACCAATATATCCTGATCGAAGACAACATGTTCGTGAATGTCCCGGTTGGCGTGGATGTGCACCACGCGGAGGATGTAAGGCTGGTCGGAAACCGTTTTGCGGATGTCGAACGCCGCTATAGGATAGACCCTGAGACAACGAGAAATATCGCGATCGAGGAAAGAGAGTGAACACCTTGGAGCTGATTGCCAAGAAAGACGAGACAGTCCGGTCGCATACGCGCAAGGGAGACCTGCTCAAGCATTTCAAAATGTACAAATGGCTGTATCTCTTTTTGATACCCGGATTTTTATATCTGTTTGTTTTCAAATATATCCCCATGTTCGGCATCGTCATCGCATTCAAGGATTTTAGCCTGGTGAGGGGGATCTGGGCCAGCAAATGGATCGGTTTTGAGAATTTTACTTATTTGTTCGAATCCAAAGATTTTTACAAGGTGTTAAGAAACTCGCTCATTCTCAGCTTTTACCAGACTCTGTTCGGATTTCCGGCTCCTATCTTACTGGCGGTCATGTTAAACGAAGTGAGGCACCTCCTGTTCAAACGGGTATCGCAGACGCTGCTTTATTTGCCTCACTTCATCTCCTGGGTCGTACTGGCGGGGATGGTCATCAACTTTTTGTCGCCCTCGACAGGTCCCGTCAATTATTTGATCAAGTCCATGGGATTCGAGCCGATCCCGTTTCTGTTGAAACCGGAGTATTTTCGGACGATTCTCATTTCCGCGGAGGTGTGGAAGGGAGTAGGCTGGGGGACGATCATCTATCTGGCCGCCATGACAGGCATCGATCCCTCTTTGTACGAATCGGCCAAGATTGACGGCGCCAGCCGTCTTCAGCAGATCCGCTACATCACGATACCCGGCATCGCTTCGACCGTTGTCGTGCTGCTCATCTTGCAGCTGGGCCACATTCTCGACAACGGCTTCGAGCAGGTGTACCTGCTGTACAACCCCAGAACCTACGATGTAGCCGATGTATTCGAAACCTACACGTACCGGATCGGTCTGATTGACGGCAGATTGTCGTTCGCCGCAGCGGTGGGATTGTTCAAAGCATTCGTGGGCCTCGTGCTGATCCTCATCGCGAATCGGATAGCCCGGCTGTTCGGGAAACAAATATGGTAGGTGACCGTCATGGGTAAAACAAAATTTGAACTCTTCGATGCCGTCAATTATACGCTGATCACAATCATTACCATCGTGATGGTGTATCCGTTCCTGAACGTGGCTTCCGTATCGCTTAGCTCTTACTCGGCCTATGTGAATAATCCGATGATGATCTGGCCCCATGACTTTACGTTCGGAGCTTATAAAGAAATCATGTCGCGATCCCTGCTCTGGAGGAGCTATCTGAATACGATCCTTGTCACCGTCTCCGGTGTCGGGATCGGCATTCTCTTGTACATTTTGACGGCCTACCCCTTGTCCAAAAAAGTGCTTAAAGGGCGTAAAACGTTGATGGTGCTCGTCATCTTCACGATGCTGTTCAACGGCGGTCTGATCCCGAACTTTTACCTGATGCGCTCTCTCGGACTGCTGGATACGCTGGCGGCTCTTACGCTTCCGGCTCTGATATCGGGGTTCAGCCTGATTCTGATGAAAAACTTCTTTGAATCGTTGCCCGAGGAGCTGGAGGAAGCCGCGCGGATCGACGGCGCATCCGACCCGTACATTCTGTTCCGGATCGTCGTTCCGTTGTCCAAACCGATTGTGGCTACCTTGTGCCTATTCGCTGCGGTCGGGTATTGGAACAACTTCTTTAACGGCATCATCTACATTCGAAGCGAAACCAAATGGCCCCTTATGCTGTATCTGCGCGAAGTGATCGAAGCGGCGAGCACGATGGCTCAGCAGGCCAACGCGGCGGAGATGGGCGCCTCGCAGGTTACGAGCGAAACGTTGAAATACGCGACGCTGATGATCGTCATGATTCCGATTTTGTGCGTCTATCCGTTTCTCCAGAAATTCTTTGTCAAAGGCATTATGCTAGGCTCCGTAAAAGGGTAGCAATCAGGGGGATCCTTGCTGCTATATAAAATTTTTGCTCAATCATGGGAGGGGTTTGAAAATGAGTCTGAAACGGAAAGGGATGTTGACGGTTATCGCCGGTATGATGCTGGTGGCGACCGCATGTGGAACTACCGACAAACCGGGCGGTACGAATTCTGCCGCTACGGCAGATCCAGTCAAATCGGCGGAGCCGGCGGCACCGGTGCCGATTAAAATCATGGCGAATCACGAGCAGCCGGACATCTCCGCAACGGATGCGAAGTTCATCGAACAATTGGAGAAGAAAAACAACGTAAAGCTGACGTTCGAAATTCCGCCGTCCACAGGTTATCTCGAGCGGCAACAGCTCATGCTCTCCTCGGGCGAATATCCCGATGTGGTCTTCTTCCAGAACACAACCGACCAAGCCTACCTGAACGCCGTGCGCGACGGGATTCTCGTTCCGGTCAACGATTATTTGAAGAACGCGCCCAATTTGATGAAGTATACGTACCAGTCCTCCTGGGATCAGCTCAAAGCGAATCAGGACGGGAAAATTTACGGCATTCCGCGTACGTCGGTCGTACGCAATGACGGGTATTGGGTGCGGACGGACTGGCTGGAAAACGTAGGCATTCCAATCCCGGCCAACAGCGAGATTACGATCCAGCAATTCGAAGACATTCTGAAGAAATTTACGTTTAACGACCCGGACAAAAACGGGAAAAACGACACGTACGGCTACGCCGGAGCCTACAATGCCCGCAAGGTGCTGGAGCCGATTCTGACCGGCCCGTTCGGGGTCATGGGATGGCAGAAGGCATCCGGAGGCAAATACGAGTATATGAACCCGATGTACGATCAGAACGGCACGGAGTTCAAGAAAGCGCTTGAATTTTCGGCCAATCTGTATAAAGCCGGCGTCCTTGATCCGGACTCGGCTTTGAACGACGGCACGAAGCAGCGCGAACGCTTCTGGAGGGGACTGACCGGCGTTTACCCCGGCTTCGCGGGGCATTACACCTGGCATCTCCCGGAAATTCAGAAACAAGCGCCGAAGGCGGATTTGACCTTCGTGCATGTGAAGAACGAGAAGGGGGAAGTCAAGGGCGGTAACCTGGCGACGAGTCCGACGGGCTTGTGGGGCTTCTGGGGCATTACGAAGAACGCTAAAAACCCGCAGAAAGTTGTAAATTTACTGGATAGCTGGCTGTCCGACGACCTGTGGCCCGTTGTGGTGGACGGTTATGAAGGGCAAGATTATACGGTGGACAACGGCCAGAAGAAGGCCATCGTCGGTCCGCCCAAGAATTTCATCCGCCGCAACTCGATGCGCAGAGCCAATGACATCGGCTTCTTCATCACGACAGGCACGCCCAAAGAGGTTGTGGACAAAATCACGCCTTGGCTGAAAAAGTCGCTGGAAACCGTTGTAGCCGGCAAGGATCTTGGCTTCGTGCCGGATGCTGCGAAGAAGCCGAACTATATGGACTACCAGAAAGAATGGGATCAAACGACGATGAAGATCTTGATGGGAGAAGTGCCTGTCGCCAAATTCGACGAGCTGCTGAACGGCTGGTATAAAGCGGGCGGCGAAGAATACGTCAAGCAAATGAACGATTACATCAAAAAGATGGAAAGCTCGAAATAATACGATAAACCGATGGGGGAAGAACGGAGCCCAAGGGCTCGCTTCCCCTGTTGCCATTCAGATGGAGGATAGAGGATGACGAAGGTCTCGGCACCACTGCAGTCGATTGCCATGGCAAGCCCGGATGGCTATATAAAGTGCGAAATATATGTATCCGTTAGCGGTTCATTGCGATATACCGTAATGGCAAATGAGGTTGTGATTGTAGAAGAATCGGATATGGGCATTACGGTGGACGGTATTCGATTAGGCGAGAATGTACGGTTCGAATCGTATCAGTTTCGAACGATTCGAGAGGAATATCCGACGAGGGGACATCATCCGGCAGGAGTGAATCACTGCTGTGAATTAGAAGCGGAAATCCGGCATGTCCCGTCAGGTACGCTTTGGATGTTATATGCGAGATGCTATGACGACGGATTTGCCTTCCGCTATGAGATTCCGGGGGAGGGAGAGCGGCGGGTCGACGGGGAATCATCGGGCTGGACGATCCCGAGGGGCAGCGGGGTTTGGTATTTCGAGCGCAACAACGATTGGAAGCTGAAAAGCTATGCGGGCGAATGGTTGAAAACCGATGTGGAGAGACTGCATGAAGTTTCCGTTATGGGAGCGGTTCAAGGAACGCCTCTTGTCTTCGAGCTGGCCGGCAAATATGCCGCGATTATGGAAGCAGCCTTATACGATTACAGCGGGATGAGAGTGGAAGCGGTGGGCGGACGAAGGCTGCGAGCCCAATTCACGGAAGGCGACAGGGGGTTCACGGTAGCCGGAACGATTGTTACGCCTTGGCGGGTTATCCTGATCAGCCCCGACCTGAACGGCTTGGTGAATTCGGACCTGATCGCGAATCTGAATCCGCCTCCGTCCCCGGAGTTATTCGCCGACACCGGTTATATTCGTCCCGGACGTTCCGTATGGCGTTGGTGGAGCCTCGGTACCGGCACGCCGGAAGAGGAGAGTCACATGATCGATTGCGCGGAGGAGCTGGGCTTCGAATATACAACCATTGACGAAGGTTGGGAGAGCTGGGATGATCCCTGGGGATCGCTGCAGGAGCTTACGGAGTATGCCACCGCTTGGGAGGTCGGTGTTTTCGTATGGAAGCGTTCGAAGGAAATTAATAATCCCGCCGACGGATATTCGGACATGCGCGACTTTTTTGGGAAAGTGAAGGCTGCGGGATGTGTAGGGTTGAAGGTCGATTTTATCGATTGCGAGGATAAAGCTTCGATCGATTTCGAGATTAACGCTCTACGGATTGCCGCCGAATTAAAGCTGATGATGAATTTTCACGGCATCTCGAAGCCCACCGGCGAATCCCGGACATACCCCAACGAGATTTCCCGCGAAGGCATCCGGGGGTTGGAGTTGAACAAGATGAAGGAGGGACCGATTCCTGCTTTTCACAATGCCGCTCTGCCTTTTACCCGATTCCTAGCCGGGCATGGCGATTATACGCCGGTAGGCTTTACGAATCCGGGCACGACTACATGGGCCCATCAGCTTGCTACGGCGATTTTGTTTACTTCACCGCTTCAGGTCATCGCCGAGAATCCCGATGTGCTGCTGCGCGATCCGCGGGTGCTCCCCGCACTCGATGTCTTGAAGGCGATTCCGAGCGTTTGGGACGAGACCCGGGTGCTGCCTCCAAGCGCCATCGCCGAGCTCGCCGTAATGGCCCGCAGAAGCGGGGAGGTCTGGTTTGTTGCCGCCGTGAACGGTACGAACCAGGTGAGGGAGGCTGAGCTGGATTTGTCGTTTTTGGACGGCTGCCCGTATGAGGCGATCGCCATTACGAGTCCGGAACGGGCTGCTCTGAGACGAAACGAAGCAACTTGGGGCCCCGCCGATCGGAGCTTAAGGATTGTACTGCAGCCTGAAGACGGGTACGTCGCCATGATCCGACCGGTGCGGGAGGACTGAGACATGACGGATTACAAGTGTAGGGTAGAAGGAATAACTCCACATCGGGTATATCAGAGGGATAAGAATGGAAAGGCCGATGTCCCCTTCTCTCTGCAGATTCTTCCTTCGGTGCGGGGGAGAGTCCGGGTTCGGGCCGCTATGGAATCCGATGAGGGCACCTGGGAGGATCTCGGGGTTCTATCCCCAATGAAGCCATTCGAGGGGGTTATTGCCGGTCTTACGGCCGGAGCCTACAGCCTGCAATTCCGAATTGTCGCCGAGGACTCGGAGGTCATTCTGGCGGAAGATCAGGTTGAGCCGATTTTTGTAGGGGATCTGTGGCTGCTGGCGGGACAATCGAACATGGAAGGCTGCGGCACCCTCGTGAACGTTGAAGAGCCGCGGACCGGAATAAGCTGCTTTTATCTGGATGACCGATGGGATGTGGCGGAGGATCCGCTATGTTGGTTTAATGAAGCCGTCGATCCCGTCCACTGGACGGTGCCCGTCGAAAGTGTGCATGTGCTGCTGGGAAGGAACGCCGGACTAGAGTGCGAGGAGCAGGGCTTGGGGTAACATTCGGGAAAGAAATTTTGAAAGAAACGGGCGTCCCTGTCGGTTTAGTCATGTGCGCTCATGGGGGCACCTGCATGCAGCAATGGGATCCGGATGGGCTCTCCCAGGGCGGACAATCGCTTTATGGTTCCATGATCCGAAGGGTACAGGCCGTAGGCGGCAAGGTGAAAGGCCTCTTATGGTATCAGGGGGAAAGTGACGCCAATCCGGATCACGCCCCCTTCTATTCCGAACGAATGGAGCGGTTCGTGTCCGCGCTGCGCAGGGATTTGCACGATCCGAAGCTGCCGTTCGTATACTCCCAATTGGCAAACTTTCATTCGTGGAACAAGGTGCATGAGTGCTGGTGGACACGGATTCGGCAGGAGCAGCTCCTGCTGGAAGAACGGCTGTCGCCGAGTGCCATGGTCGCGACGGCGGATTCGACCTTGTCCGATCCGATTCATCTGGATGCCGTATCGCTGCAAGGGGTCGGAAGGCGGTTTGGGCGGCAGGCATTGAGGCTGGCTTACGGATTCGACGTTCCCGCTGGTCCGCGCCTCCAATCCTGCCGCTGGAATTCGGATCGTACGGAGTTGACGATCAACTGCACAGGAATGACCGGCAAGTGGATGCCGGTCAAGAGGGCCTTCGGCTTCCAGCTCGTAGTTGACGATCAGGACGAGTGGCTTCCCATCGATTCCCGTCTCTCGGAGGACAGGACGGGGATCATTCTCCAGTTCGCCGAGCCCGCGCCGGAGAACGCCTCGCTCAGTTACGGTGCAGGATTCTATCCGGCGGTTAATCTGAAGGATGAAGCGGGCCAGCCTCTTCCTCTTTTTGGACCGATGCCTTTACCTTAAACTCCTTTGATGAGTCGATCGTGGACAACATACTAGAATTTATTAATTTTTGGGGTGGAGACGATTTCCACCCTCTTTTTTATCAGGGTGGCCAGCATCTTAAGATAACGGCCTGTTTGTTCAGTTACTTACGCTCGCGATTCCCGTTGCAGTATAATGGCCAAGTTCATATTCATAAACTTACTTAGTTGCTCCTTACAAGGGGGTTCCATTCTTATGAGCGGAAGAATAAAGCTGGAAAAGTTTGTGGATGGATTGCCTATAATAAAGAAGTTATCTCCCACCAAGCAAACTAATCATCATTCCTATTACGAAGTAACCATGAAAGAGTTTTCCCAGAAGTTACACAGGGACCTCGGTCCAACCCGTTTGTGGGGATATGAAGGAACTTATCCGGGGCCGACTTTTGACGTGATGCAATTTCATACCGTTTATGTTAAATGGATCAATGATCTGCCGACAAAGCATTTCCTTCCCGTGGATACAACGGTTCATGGTGCAGGAATCACTGTACCGGAAGTTAGAACCGTCGTACATCTGCACGGAGGAACGACACCTGCGGATAGTGATGGCTACCCGGAAGCGTGGTATACAAGAAATTTTGAACAAACGGGTCCTATATTTGAACGAGAGATCTATACATATCCAAACATCGATAGAGCCATGGCCTTATGGTATCACGACCATGCAGTAGGCATCACAAGATTAAACATTTATGCGGGACTGGCCGGCTTCTATCTGATCCGAGATCAACATGAGCAAACCCTGAATCTTCCGGCAGGCGAATATGAAATCCCTCTTCTCATTCAAGATCGCTCGTTTAACCCAGACGGTTCGCTTTACTACCCTCCGACACCGGATTCCAACGATACTCGTCTTCCTTATCCCTCTGTTGTCACCCCATTTGACGCAGACCATATGTTGGTAAACGGAAAAGTTTCCCCCTATCTGGAAGTTGAACCAAGAAAATACCGATTTCGTATTTTGAACGCCTCCAATAGTCGAGCCCTTACATTAAAATTGGATTCCGGTCAGCCTTTTTATCAAATTGGAACGGATGGGGGCTTTCTTGAGGCAACGCAAAAAATCAATGACTTTATTCTTTTGGTCGCCGAACGCATAGATGTTATCATTGATTTTTCTCAATACTATGGTCAGACGATCATTCTCAAAAATGTCACCAAAACTGCATCACCAGAAACGACAGATGTCATGCAATTTAGAGTAACAGCTCCACTAAGAAGCAAGGATACCAGCTCCATCCCAGTTTATTTGGAGAAATTTCAACGACTTTCCCCATGGATGGCCAGGAGAATAAGAGATCTCAAAATCGTGAGAGTCAACGATCAATATGGAAGACATATGCCTTTACTGGACGGTAAAATGTGGATTGATCGTATCTCGGAGAAAATGGAACTAGGGACGGTTGAGATATGGCGGTTAATTAATACGTCGAATGACAACCACCCCATCCATCTTCATTTGGTAGACTTCCAGATTCTTAGCCGTCAGCCCTTTGATGTTTCTCATTTTCAAAAAACCGGAAACCTTCTATTTACCGGACCTCCCACTCCTCCTGCACCTTATGAAACGGGATTAAAAGATACGGTTCAGACCCCGCCTAGTTACGTTACGTCCATCATAGCTCGTTTCGGACCCTTTACCGGGCGTTATGTGTGGCATTGTCACATGTTGGAGCATGAAGATTTTGAAATGATGCGCCCCATGGAGGTATATAAAACACAATTTTAGGGAGGGAACCCATGAACCTGCCTTATCCGGTTTATCCTTATTTTGGCTGGGTACAACGATTAGTAACGACACCGCTAACCTTTCCGCCGCAACATCAGGATCGAGTGCCCGGCCTGGAGTGGATGATGTATCCACGCCCTATATTCGATTATGCGGGCTATGTAGGGAGCGGCAAACTTCAGGGGAAAGCGGCAATAATCACAGGTGGAGACAGCGGAATCGGTCGTGCGGCAGCGGTTGCTTTTGCGAAGGAAGGCGCTAACTTAACGATTGTGTATCTGGATGAACATGAAGATGCACTTGAGACTAAGCGGTATGTGGAGGCACTAGGCGTCCGTTGTTTACTCCTGCCCGGTGACTTGCGGATTCCTGCTACTTCTTATCATGCCGTACAGCTTACGGTTGACACGTATGGATGTTTGGATATTTTAGTGAATAATGCCGCCGTCCAGCCTTATACAAGAAGCATCCTCGACGTTTCGGACGAACAATTGGAGAATACGTTTCGCACCAACATTTTTCCATTGTTTTACATGACCAAGGCTGCATTGCCTCATTTAAGACCTGGGAGTTCAATCATCAGCACCGCGTCTAGGGTAGCCTACGAAGGGGATAAAGATGTGATTGACTATTCGGCCACTAAAGGAGCGATTGTCTCCTTCACCCGGAGTATGTCGCTTTCACTCGTTGATCGGTATATTCGGGTAAACGGTGTGGCACCCGGACCGGCGTGGACACCACTCACGGTAAGCACCTATCCGGCAGAACAACAACTGACCTTCGGGACCGACATTCCGATGGGGCGAGCCCTCCAACCCTTCGAATTGGCTCCCGCATATGTGTATCTAGCCTCTAACGATTCAGCTTTTGTGACGGGTCAAATCCTGCATGTTAACGGAGGCAAGATCCGCTACACATAGACCTTCAACCCCTGATCTAAACTCAACTCACACAATGTAGGTACTTGCTCGTCTCAAATTTACAGTTCTTTTGAAGTGATTGGCACTTTCTTGGCGCTAGTAAATGTATTTTCAATCTCTTTGTACTGGTACACGTTCTCCCTTGCCTCTTGCCCTTGACAGACAACCTCCTTCTCTGCTACATTGTTAAACAAACGTTTAATTTAAACATGTGTTTAAATTATTCGATAGAGACAAAGGAGATGAAACCGTACATGCTTCAAGCGTTGCAAGCTTTTCTGAAAAAACCGACCACAATTATCGGGGTGGCGACGGCGTTGATGTTTCAAGTGATTTTCAGCCTCGTCTGGATGACCGGTTATGACGGCATTACCGATAACGCCTCCCACCTGAAGATCAGTGTGGTCAATGAGGATCCGGGGGTAGGCAAGCAAGTTAGCCAGAATTTGCAGCAAAATTTGCCGTTCCAGCTTCAATCCGCCTCTACGCTGGAGGAAGCCAAGCAGCAGCTCGATAACCGGGACGTACAGATGGTGCTGTACATACCAGCCGACTTCTCCAAGCAGCTGCAGACCGCCGGACAGAAAGGCCAGCTGCAATATTGGATAAACGAGTCGAATCCCGCGCTCATCAAGAGTATGATGCAGAGCGTCGCAGCCACGGTCACCGCCTCGGTGAACAAGGAAGCGATCGCCACAGGCGCCGAAGCGGTGCTGACGCAGATGAACGCTCCCGCCGCCCAAGCGAAGGGCATGGCCCAAGGGCTCGCGGAGAAGGTCGTGGCCGACATGCATTACACGAACCCGGTCTCCGGCATGTCGAATCAGATGATTCCGATGATGATGGTGCTGGCCTCCTACGTCGGCTCGATGATAATGGCGATGAACGTTCAGGTGTCTTCGAACATGATCGGGGCAGCGTTCTCCCGCTTCCAGAAATTCGGAGCACGTGCGCTGCTCAATATCGTCTCGGCAGTCGTCATCGCCCTGGTCGGATCGTCGCTCGTCCTCTTGATGGGCGGTCACGCGGCAAAAGGCTTCCTCGTCATGTGGGGCTTCGAGACGCTGTTCCTGATGTGCTTCATGTTCTTCGCGCAGATCTTCCTGCTGCTGTTCGGCAATGCCGGCATGCTGTTCAACATTATGGTGCTGTCGGCCCAACTCGTGTCCTCCGGTGCCATGGTGCCTCGTGAATTGCTGTCGAGCTTCTACCATGGGCTGAGCGGGTATTTGCCGGCCACCTATGCGGTGGAGGGCAATATGAACCTGCTCTTCGGCGGGCCATCCGTGTCGGGGCCGTCTTGGTCGCTAGTCGCCATCATGCTCGTCTCGATCGTCGTGGGGCTGCTCATTACCGCGCTGCGCAAAGAAAAAGCCCCGGCTCACGCTCCGGCGCTTCAAGCTAATGTTGCAACTGTCAAGTAACGAAAGGCATAATGGACTTATAGTGAGATAGAAAACAGTAGAAAGCCACGACAGGAGATGACGTACGACATGCCACCCGCCGATTCCGACATGAAGCTGCGAATTATTTTGGCCGCCAAGCAGCTGTTCGCCTCCCAAGGCTACGACTGCACGACCGTCCGGCAAATTTGTGAGGAAGCGGGAGCGAATGTCGCGCTGGTCTCGTACTATTTTGGCGGGAAAGAGAATCTGTTCTACGAGTTGTTCAACCAGTTCTTCACCGGCAGTAAGGACATCATGGAGCATGCCCATCTGTTCGAGGAACCGGTCGAGGGGCTAAAGCGGCTGATCGAAGAGCTCATCCGCTTCCGGGTGAAGGAGCCCCAGCTCGTGCAGCTGATGCAGCAGGAGATTCTGAAGAATACGCAGCGGATCGACTATATTCGCAGTCAGGTGTTTCCTGTGTGGAAATTGCTGCGCAGGCTGCTCGAGCAGGGCAAGACCGCCGGCTTGTTTCAATATCGCTCCCTGGACAATATGATGTTCTTCATCATGGGCACGATTTTGTTCCACAAGCAGAGCGACTATTTCCAGCCCCTGGTTGAGGATACACCACCTACGTTCGACGAGCTCGTGCAGGATACGCAGCAGTTCATCCTGGGCGGATTAGGCTTTGTAGACCCGGTTTAGCACTTGCGAGAAAATCTGAATCATCGCATCTATGTCGGCCTTCGTAACGATCAGCGCAGGCATGAGGCGAATCGTGCTTGGGCTAGGTGAATTGATCAACAACCCTTCTTGGAGGCATTCGTGCACGATGCGGCTGCCGTTTGCCTCGGGAAGGTCCAGTCCCACTAGCAAGCCTTTTCCCCGAATGTTATTAAGCCCGTATCGAGGTGAGATACGTTCCAGTTGCTCGGTAAGGTACCGGCCTTGCTCAGCCGCCTTGCCGGCCAGATCCTGCTCCACGATCGCATTCACCACCGCCAGCCCTACGGCCATGCCGAGCGGTTGTCCTGTGTACGTTCCCCCTTGATCCCCAGGTTCGAAAATGTTATAAGCCTCCTTCACTAGCATCGCGGAGAGAGGGAAGCCGCCTCCGATTCCTTTGGCTAGCGTCAGGATGTCCGGTTGGATGCCGAAATGCTCGTAGGCAAACAGCTTACCCGTCCGTCCTAATCCAGTCTGCACCTCGTCGAAGATGAGGAGGATTCCTTTCTCGTCGCACAGTTCGCGCAATTTCCTGACATATGCGGCATCTGCGCTGTGTACGCCTCCCTCGCCTTGAATGAGCTCCAGCATGATGGCGCAAGTATTCGGAGTAACCGCTTCGACAAGCGCCTCAATGTCATTCAGTGGCACATGCCGGAAGCCGGGAACTTTTGGAGCGAACAGCGCTTCCCACTGCTTCTTCCCTGTAGCCGACATCGCGGCGAGCGTCCTGCCGTGGAAGCTGTTCACGGTCGTGATGATCTCATATGCCCCTCCGAGATTGCGGGCCCCATGCCGCCTGGCGAGCTTAATGGCCCCTTCGTTCGCCTCCGCTCCGGTGCTCATGAAGAACGCTCGGTCCATGCCGGACAGGGAAGTGAGACGGCTGGCGAACTCCAACATCGGCCGATTGTAATAGGCGGGACTGGCATGAATGAGGCGCGAGGCTTGCTCCTGCAGGGCTTGCCGGATGACCGCCGGTGCGTGACCGAGGCATGTCACCGCCCAGCCTCCGATGAAATCGAGGTACCGATTGCCCTCGGTATCCCATAAGTACATGCCTTCTCCGCGTTCCATAACCAGGTCAGGGCGAGCTGTGGTGAATAGAACGGATTGTTTGGCCTCCTCCAGGGAAGCTTGTGTGGTTGCGAGTTGATTTTGAGTGATCATGGGGTCCCCTCCATCCATGTAATGATGAGTAATTATACGTATAAATGAATAAAAATACAATATGTATTTTGGCTTTTATTGCCTCGAGTTGCATCCATTTCAGCAGACCGTTCATAATAGGGGGAGGAGACTTGAACCCAGGAGGGATTCTGATGAATGAGCTTGTCCGTTTACTTCAAGCGCATCGCTCGATCCGCAAGTACAAGCCCGATCCGGTCACGGACGAGCAGCTGTTCGCGATGCTGCAAGCGGCCCAGATGGCTTCGACCTCCAGCAACGTGCAGGCGTATAGCGTGATCCGGGTGACCGATCCGACGGTGCGCAGCGAGCTTCGTGCGGTTACCGGAGGCCAGGAGCATGTAGAGCTCGCTCCTCTCTTCCTCGTCTGGTGCGCGGATCTGTATCGGGACCAAGTCGCTTGCGAGCTTAACGGGGCCGACATGGTGTCCGAAGGCATGGAGAACTTTATGATCAGCACGATCGATACGGCTCTGGCGGCGCAGAATGCGGCCGTGGCGGCGGAAGCGATGGGGCTGGGCATCGTGTATATTGGCGGGATCCGCAACAATTTGCGTCGCGTGACGGAACTGCTGCAGCTGCCGCAGCTCGTGTATCCTGTATTCGGCATGTGTATCGGGGTTCCCGATCAGGAGCCGAGCGTGCGTCCTAGACTCCGCGCCTCCGCTGTACTTCACGAGAATGTGTATCAGCGCGAGGGTGTTGTAGCGGGAGTGCAGGAATATGACGTGCGGACGCGGGAGTATTACCTCCATCGCACCGGAGGCAAGAAGGATACGACCTGGTCGCAGGAGATGGTGAACAAGTTCCGGGCGAAGCCACGGGCGTACATGAAGGACTTTCTGGAGGAGCAAGGGTTTCGGTTGACCTAGGATCCATAATGGGTATTGACGGATTATGTCGCCATATGGTATTTTCTGTATACCAGTTATCTTGCGAGCGGAAGAACCGCCTAGGATTCACATCGTTTGGGTGTGAGTTTAGGCGGTTTTTTGTGTTTCGCGAGGATGGGTGTGCTGGGAAATTGTGGACGTGATGTTGAATGGTGTGATACAAGAATGAGGGGAGGAGTGAAAACTATGTTGCAAAAAAAATGGCTTAAATTGGGGTTCGTCGGTGTAGGCGTGGCGCTAGCCGTGGGGGTTTGGCAGACTAGCTCGTTCTCGGCGTCTACAGGGTCTTCGGCAGGCGGGGCTGTCCCCCCTAAAGCGATGCGCGATATTGAGGGCCATTGGGCCAAAGCGGCGATTGAAGCTTCGATTGCGAAAGGATACATAGACGGTTACGAGGACCAGTCATTCCGACCGGATCAAAGTGTAACCCGGGCGGAATTCGTGAAAATGGCCGTAACGGCGCTGAAGCTGCCCGCAAGTGGTACCGTTACTGGTGCAGAGTGGTACATCCCGTACGCCAATGCCGCCGTCGCTGGTGGGATTCATCAATGGAGCGATTATTCAAGCGGCGATTGGAACACGCCTATGACGCGCGAAGAGATGGCCCGTGTGGCTGTCCGGGCAACCGGGGAGAAGAACGACGATGCGAAGAAATGGATGTATTTAGCCACGAGCAAAGGTCTGATACAGGGGCTGGATGACACCGGAACGCTGGGCGAGGATCTGCCGACAAATCGGGCTCAGAGCGTGACGATCATTGAGCGGATCATGAGCGTACGCAGCGGTGAGACCTTGCCGGCCGACAAACACGCAATCAGCCGTGCGGAGGTGAAGTGGCACAAGACGAATATTTTCACCGTCATGCCGCAGTATTTTGGGAATCTGTATCCGGGCACGAGTTGGAATCCGGATGATTTGTTTATCAAGACACCAGATGGGTTGTATGAAGGTGTGCTGGACGAACTTGTTGCCATAGATTTAGAGGATCCGAATGATCCCTTCTTGAACTACCTTCCCGATATCTCCACTTTGAAGTGGCACAACTTAAAGGTGAAACCGGATGGATCCAAAGATGGATTTCCAGTTTCAGCATATAAAAACAGCTATATTTTGTACTTCAAGGGAAGAGAAACCATGCGTAGCGATAGTAGCATTTATGCTGATTTCCATGGGTTTCTTCCTGCAGTAGTTTACGGTGCTGAATCACCAGATATAAAAGCATTTGTGAACGGGGAGTTGAATAGCACAGCGGGTGTTTTTGTTCAAACCCTAACGGACGTACCAGCGGTCCTAATACCAAAAACAATGAATACAACTGGATCTCTCCATATAGTGATTTACGCGCCTGCCAGGTCACCGAACCCCACATTTGACAAGACAATCCTCAAGGCAAGAACGCCTAAAATCATTGAGTAAAAAGAGGATCCACATATGAAGTTGTTCATGACAAAAAGACGGGTCACTGTCCTTGCAGGAGCCCTGATTGTAAGTTTAGTCTTGTCCATATTCATTCCTGGAAGCTCGGTCACGGTGTACGCACAGGACTATACGTTAACATTCGATAAATCGATTGCTGTAGGGTATCAATCGGTATACAGTGCGCACAGCAATATTAACGGGAATGTTAATATTCCTGGAGTCAAAGATATGAAAATATCAAAAGTGGAGCTCATCCAGGACGGTACTGCGATCTTAGACATAACTATCCCTGTAGGGCAGACTTCATGGAATGGGACGACACCTCTAACGGGCGAAGGGCACGACGTTATCTCAGAAAAAAACAAAACGACACAAGGATATTACGCCTGGTATCGGTATGGCGTAACAGATTCCGACAAACGTTGGTTTGCTAATGTCATTCGCCGTGGTGGGGCATACGAAGAATTGGGATTCGGAACAGTCCCACCTGATCCAGCTGACCCAGAGTATCCATCTATGCCTGCATATCCCAATGTAAGCGACGATCGATTAATCATGACAGGTGCGCGAATCTCTGGTTTTACCATAGTTGCAACTGGGACCCCGATAGATAGTTCCGTTGTTCAGCGAACCCCTACAGAACTAGATGTACAGATTGATAGGGAGGCTAATATCCCCAGCTTGGAGGGGATTCCTTCAGGAAAAACTGATTTCACAACTCGAGTGGTGGACAAATTTTCAACCGACATAAATAGCTTCGAAGTCCAGTACGGGCAAGATTTTGACC
Organism: Paenibacillus sp. HJGM_3; assembly: GCF_045062745.1. Taxonomy (NCBI): domain Bacteria; kingdom Bacillati; phylum Bacillota; class Bacilli; order Caryophanales; family Paenibacillaceae; genus Paenibacillus; species Paenibacillus sp. HJGM_3. The sequence continues at coordinate 45,086 of NZ_JBJGED010000014.1, read as the reverse complement.
ACGCAGGTGATTACATGAGTCTTGCCACACCCGGCGCCAAAGTAATGGTCTATTACGCATCTTTCCTGGTGAACATCAAGTCTAAGACGTACCGCTACCCGGACAAAGTTCGCGTCACGTACACCCCGATCGACACCTCCAAGCCGGACCTTGTGCCTCTCGAGCTGCAGGCCACAACGCCGCTCGCCATCGGAACGCCCACCACATTCCAGTACAAGTACACCAACCTAGGGAAAACGACGAACCCAAAAGGGTTCACGATCAAAGTGACCGATGCGGCTACCGGCGTGACAATTCACGCCACATCCGCCGGTCCGCTGGACAAAGATGTAGGGCGAAGCGGCACCTTCACCTACACATTCACCGCCCCGGGGACTAAGCAGTTCGAGCTGTACATTGACGCCAACAACGAGATCGACGAAGGGGCCTTCGAAGGCAACAACAAGTTGAGGGCCACGTTCAACGTATCGGCCGGCATCACCGGCGATTTCGACATCATCCCCTCCATTATTAACTTCAAGGACCCGTTCAAGCTGGTGCCGAAGAACATCGCCACAACCGCCGGCTGCACGTATACGGAGCACAGCTTCAAGTTAACGAGGGCATCATCGACTTGGACAGCGCCTAAGCAAACGAGCAAAACCCAAGAGCTGCCCTTCAGCCACCCTGGCAATTACCCCACACCCCCTATCGGCCTAGGTACCGTAACGGTTAGCATGAAGATCAAGGGCACCTGCGGAGAGACCGATTGGATCGAGAAAACGTTAACGGTGAACGGGACGAACAGCCCGCCCTATTTCAAGATCGGATGGTTCATGGAAGGCGACAATACGAGCCGCACGCCCTTAATGCAAGTGCTCCAAGGGGCCAAAATTCAGGCGAGGGTTATTCAGGACCCCACATCGTCCCCTCCATCGCCTAGCGACCCCGAGAACGACAGCCTAACCTTTACGGGCTGGGACTTCAATCGAACCGACATTTGGGTCAAGAATCTGCCAAACGTATACGGCTTCGTACCAGGGCAGGAATCGCTGCGGAACATTACCGCCGATACGGTTGGTGCTCACGGCATCTACGCCACCATGACGGACAGCGCCGGTGCAAGCTATACCGCCTATACGATGGTGGACGTCATTGCGCCTAATCCCGTGCCTATTGCGACCTGTCCCCCTCTGGTGAAGGAGAACCGGCCCGTGGCTGCCAGCCTCTTCAGTGCCAGTCAAAGCTACAGTCCGGCTGGCCGGCAGATCGATCACGCCCGAAACGAATGGACGAACAAGCTCCCTTCCTATACGAACGGCACGACTAGCGACATCACCGTCCAAGCCTCCTTGCACGTATGGGATAACGGTTCGCCCCCGCTCAAGTCTTTGAGCCCCTCCGTATGCAGCATTACCGTTCAGCCGGACCTCCCGCCCATCGGCAAGCTGGATGTCCCTCCCTTCGGCATACGGCACCAATCCATCGACATGTATAACAAATCGTACAGCCCGGACGGCGATCTGCTTGTGAGCGCGACCTACCGCTACAAGTACGACGCGGCCAATGACGGATTTGCCAACGATGGATGGATCCATTTACCGGGGACAATGACCAAAGCCGCATTCACGCCGACCAAAGTGGGCAAGTATTTGCTCGATGTCACGGTGTGCGAAGACTACGGGCGATGCGGATCGGCCTCTTCGACACAAGCGAACACTACGCTGACAATCGATGTGCTGAACCTCGCGCCGAACGTCGAATTCACGATTTCCGGCAAAAACCCTCAACCCGATCTCAATCCGCTTAATACCTATAGCGCCAATACGGTATACGGCTGGAACTTGTACGAGACGAACTCAACCAACATGCTGGAGAAGAAGAACTACTCCTGGTCCGTCACGAACGGCACCCTACTCTCCGGGCTCGGTAAACACTTAGAGGTGCAGTACCCGCTATCCAAAAGTCAGTGGACGGGGCCATCAAGTCCAAACTATAGTTATTCGTTTTTCTCTGCCATTTCCGATGGCGGGTTTGGTCCCAATGGATTTACAGCCTACAAGGGCATGACTTCCGTGGACTCTTCACGCAGCCAACCCTTGCTCTTGCCGCCGGTCGTAAGTAATAAGTTTGTTGTAAAAACGCCAGTCGATCCGAATGCATCGCTCCAACCGTATCAATGGAGCGATTCGATACAAACGACTAAAAGCCACATTTACTTCTGGGCGGCAATAGGAGAGCAAAAGTATTTAATGGCTTACAACAAGGGCCGGATCCCGACCTACAGCTCGTATAGCACGCCGTTTCAGAATGGTAGCCAGACCCAGTACGAATGGACACACCACTGGGCCAATGGAGTCAATCCCTATGATTTGGCTTTTCCAGCAGGCGGTGGAACGGTCTTAGATAGTCGGTATCCGAACGTTTCCTTGTACGCAAGCGGGGGGTATCCGAACGGCGTGTGGTACGATAGACCACATTCAATCGTGAAGTATAGTACAACCCTCGTGGGCGATAAAATTTACGTTCTGTATTCTGCAGCTGCGCCAAACAGTATGTACTGGGGAAATGCATACTCCTGTGATGATAACGGTGATTGCTACGAGTATCAAACGTACTTGACCAAGTACGACCCACCGAAGCTGCAGATTGCACAATTTGATGCGGTTACTGGAGATTTACTGGATGACGGGAAGAGCCATCCCATACCGAGTAGTTATAATTCAACTTACCAGTATTCCATGATCGGCTCCATGCCGCTCTATTCTTACTATGCTAACTACTATACATACAGCGCGCGTGGGAATCATCTGGAGATCGTGTATCGTGATCCGTCAAACGGATCGCTGCACAGCTATGCCATCATCTCACCGGATGGAGCCATTGTTAGTTCCGGATCGCTTCAGATTCCATCCTTTGTTCAGACGTTTTCGTACTACTATAAAAATTATTACGGACAAGTTGTCTCATCTACGCCGAAGACGTATAGCTGCCAATGGGTTGGGCCTTATGGGGCCAGCGGACCTTACTGGGACGATGAGGGAAACATCATCGGTTACATGCAAGTCAAATGTTATGCTCCGGGCTCCACTTCACCGGAGTACATGGATAACGCCTTAAACCCGGATGCGCCTACTGGGATGTGGGTAGTCAAATTTGATTTGAATGCGGGGACGTATATCAAATCTGCCAAGCTGGCAGGCAGCTCGCCCAGATATGATTCTATGCAACCGTATCATTTTCCGATGGAGAACGATCCGGTATTGGTCTACAATCCCTTCACGAAGCAGGCGTATATGCGATCCTTCAATATCTACAATCCGTCATGGACGACCCATTACGAGGTGGTCATGATGGATGGATCCGGTGCGAAGTGGAACGGTCCCGAAATCGCCAACTGGATCAACTATTGGTCGAATCCGTTCTATCAAACTCCATCCGGAGCAACGGGAGGCGGATGGTGTACTTACACGGCCAGCGGTACATGCGAATCCTATAACCTGCATGCAGGTCAGCGAATGTGGTGGAAGACCGGCTATTTTGGAGCAGACGAACGAAAGACGACTGATAAGATGTATGGTCAGTTCGTCGGAGACGGTCTCTACATGTCCATGTACAGTGGAAACTTCCTCTGCTCTTGCGGCAGTGCGCCTAGTTACGACAGGTGGGTCTTCCTAGATACAGGACCGGTTAACACGAATGAGGCCTATAAAGGATTCAGAATAGGTCAGTTTATGTCCGATACGCCACTAGCCGATGCGGAAATAAACTTCACTTTGACCATGCGAAAACCGCAGCAAGATCGTGACCTGGCCGGCCTCTCTTTCCGGATGAGCGATCCGCGCAATCGGTATGCGGTGGAGACGGACGGATCGAGTTTATACCTGTCGCGTTACGTTGGCGGGAGCAGAACGGTTTTGCAAAGCACGAATTGGCCGGCACAGCCGGATACGGATTACAGCTTCAAGGTGCGCGCTACCGGCAGCCGAATCGAAGTACTCGTCGGGGGCGTCCCCTACTTCGACGTAACGGACGGGACATTCCCGAGCGGCAAGTTCGGCCCGTTTTCGGATAAGCCGGGAGTCGGCTTCAAGGCGATGTCCAGCAAAATCGTTCAAGCGAGCAGTCTGGAATGGCTGACGAACTACGCCATCTGGGAGTCTGGCGCCGCTAGGGCTGAGGTTCGATACGACTCCCTGCTGTACTCCGACCCGGAAGGCGATCCTAGGGCCGGAACGTATCAATGGTCGATTACTCACTCGCCCAAATTTATGAACCACCAAGGGGTGTCCGGCATGCACGGACAAATGTACACGAGCGAGCGGCTCGAGTTCGATAAAGTCGGCGAATATTGGATCAGCCTGCGGGCGAGAGACGATCCTCACCCGAACTTCAGGTATCCGAGCATGGTATTCGACAGCTACAGGCAGAACTCCAATACGTTCCAGCAGCGGCTGATCGTACACCGCCGGCCTGTCGCGCAGTTCAGCCTGTACGTAGCCGGGGACGGGACGATCGGGTGGACGGACACGAGCTACGACCCGGATCGTTGGGTGAGTGCGGGGAGCTTTTCCGCACCCGATGTCACCGGAATCGATTATGGGGCCACTCGCGGCATCATGGAACGGAAATATTCGTATATCTCCCCGAGCGGGACTTATGTGGAGAGCAAGCTGACCCGGCCGGCTGAAACCGGCACATATACGGTCAGTCTGGCGGTTCGGGACGAATACGGAGCCTGGAGCACGCCATACACCCAAACGGTCACAGTCGGCTTCACACCCTCTCCGAATACGCGGCCGACCGCCTCATTGACGTTCCCGTTCGGCACGCAAGCCGCCCCGAATCTGATCTACACCAAGCGGCCTACTATTACCTGGACCCAAGCCGACACAATCGGCACCATCTTCAAAGGATTTCACGTCAAAATCACGAACGAGTCCGGCCAGCTGGTGGCCGAGAGCGGCGAGAGCCCGCAATGGACGGCTTCCGGCACGGCTTCTTGGACGGTTCCGATCGATCTGCCGATAGGGGTCAAGCTGCAAGTGCAAGTGAAAGTGAGCGACGGAGAAGAATGGTCCGTATGGTCGAACACCGGGTGGATGCAAGTGAACAGCCCGCCTACGGTTACTTTGACGTATCCGAGCGGCTCGCAAACGGCACCGACCATCATCCAGGCGAATCGCCGCCCGACAATTCAATTCACACAGGTGGATGCCGATGCCGGCACCGTATTCCAGGGAGGCGATGTTTTGATTCAGGATGCGAGCGGGAATCTGGTCTACAGCGCCGGTATGAATCAGAATACGACGGCCAATTTGCAGAGCTTCACGGTCACTACCGACTTGCCTACTGGGGTCCCTTTGCAGGTGAAGGTCAGGACTACCGATGGCTCCGCCGTGTCCGCTTGGTCCAATATCGGGTGGATGCTGATCAACTCCAGGCCTTCCGCTGCGGTCACCCAACCGCTCGGGACGTATGGGAATCCTGGGGTGGGCGGACTGCGGCCGCTCATCGGATTCCGTCTGACCGACCCGGAACCGGGGACCGTATTCTCGCAATTTCAAGTATGGATCGGACGTGAGGACGGCAGCGAGGTTCTGAACGTCAGTCAGTCGGGTGTGTTCGCCGGCACGGACTTCAGCTACCAAGTGGGCGTTAACCTGCCCGCGGGCTTGAAGCTGCAGGTCCGCGTCCGGGGCTGGGATCAGTATGGGCTGGAGTCGGATTGGTCCCCTGTGCAATGGTTCCTGACGAACCGGCCGCCTTCGCCTGCGTTCGATTGGTCGCCGAAGCCTGTCTGGGAGGGCGATGTCGTTACGCTGCTGGACCAGTCCTCCGATCCGGACGGGGACTCCCTAACCTACTCTTGGGAAATCCGAAGGCCGGACGGCTCCGTTTTCTTCACGAGCAGCGCGAAGCAACCTTCGCAGCAGTTATTGCTGCCGGGAGCCTATTCCGTCAAACTGACCGTGTCGGATGCGGTAGAGTCGCGTTCCTTGACAAAAACGATCCAAGTGGAGGAACTCACGCTTCTGGCTGCGGTACGGCATACACCGCAATGGCTGGAGCTGCACACGGAGCGAGGACACAATACGACCGTCGTGCCGCTCGACTTCTATTCAGGGGAACGGTTCCAGCTGGATTCGACGACAGCGGCGGCATCGGTGGACCGCGTCACAGCAACGCTAACTACGGAAGGGTTGGACGGGAATGAGCTGACCGTCACGACTGAATTAGTGCGGCAAGGTTCGACATGGACGTTTGCCGGAGAATTGTTCGATCCGCGGTTCTTGTCCGTAACAGCAGGCTTGCCCGAAGGAGTCGTGCCGATTCACTTTGAGGTACGGTACGCCAATGGGGTCGTGAAGGCGAGAGATGTCCCGGTCAACATAATCGGAAATGCACAGGAGATTGTGACGGTGCACCGCCAGCGATAAAAAGTTTGACGGACCATGTCGCAAAAAGTAATTTACAATATCAAACAAATATGATATATTAACCCTACAATTCTCACTGCATTCGTTTGCGAAGGACGCAAACTTACAGGCTTTCACGGCCTGTACAGTTTTGCGTCCTTTTTGTCGTCGATCGCAGTTCTGGAGGTGAAACCGATGAATCGAAAGCGAAGCCTGCTCATCAGCCTGACGGCAGCCCTTCTAGCCGGGGCGCTTGTCTATGGAGTGTACGTGCTTCAAGTGAAGCAGGTGGAGCTGCAGCAAACCGTAAGCATCCTCGTACCGAAGAGCTTCATCCCTTCCGGCACGATGATCACGTCCGACATGGTAGAGGCGATGCCGATCGTCGCCGGTGCCTTCCAAGAAGGCATGGTCACGGAGCTGTCCGCCATCGTCGGAGGAGAAGCCGTTGTGCCGCTCGGTACGCAAGAGCCGATTCTGCAGTGGAAGGTGGACCGCTTCCACCTTCTCCCCAATCGGACTCAATCCACGTTTCACATCCCCAAGGAATACATCCTATCGCTGTCAGGCGGTATACGAGCCGGCGATCAGGTGGAGCTTTACATTTCCGGTGGAGAGGGGGAGTCGCGCCAGCTGTTCGACCGTGCGATTACGGTCGCTTCGGTGAAGTCGTCCGCCAACATTGAGGTGGACAATCCGAAGAACTCCAACCTGACGTCCAAGCTTAATTCCGACGCGGAGCGCATGTACGCCTCCAGGAGGGAGGCCAACGGGACGATCGATCAGATCAATCTGAATCTGACGGGGGAGGAATGGCTCACGATCGACGGGTATTGCAAGACGAAGAAGGCGAAGCTCGTCATCGCGCTGACCGCATCATACGCGCTGGGAGAGGATAACTTGAGGAAGCCTTAACAGGATGACTCGAATCATAAAGGAGGAGGTGAAGCGCTCATGCTGGTCTTGTTGTCCAAGGACGACGATCTGAATCAAAGGTGGCTGACGAACCGAAAAGGAGGAGATACCCGGTTTGATGCCTACACGGAGCCTCATGAGCTGTTGAGCGCCATAGAGCGGCAGGATATTCAGCACGTCGTGCTGTCCGATCGATACTTCGATTTCAGTTCGTTCGGCGAGTATGTGGAGAGCTTGAAGGAGCGGCAACCGAGCGTGCTGATCTCGGTGCTACTAAGCGATCATCACAACCGGCAGTTGAACGAGCGTTGGATGAAGACTTGCCTCGCGAACGGCTACTTCTGGGTGTCGCCCCACCGGACGAAGGAGATGATCGTGCAGCAGCTGCTGGAGCATATGATCGGCATTCCGCCTGTTCTGCGGATGGGAGGCTCGAAGCTTCTTTTGTTCATCGGATCGACGCCGAACATCGGTACGACTCTCATCTCGTTCGGAACGGCGGTGCAGCTGGCCCGGCAGACGACGCATCGGATCGGCTACATTTGCTTGAACCTGAAGAGCTCCAAGCTGCATCGGTATTTGGGCCGCGAACGCCCGGGCACTACGCTCGACCACCTGCGGGCGGAGCTGCGCTCGAAGAGCCTGACCCCCGAAAGACTGCTCCAGGCGTGCGAATCCGTCCATGGCGTAGCCCAGCTGCAGGTGCTGTACGGCAATATGATCCGGGAGCAGGCGGAGTATTTCACGCTGGAGGACATCGCCCATTTATTGAAAATCGCCCGATCGGCGTTCGACCTGTGCGTCGTGGAGGCGAATGCCTATTGGGACAATGCGGGGACGCTCGGGGCAATGCTCGAGGCGGACAGCAAGTACTGGATCACGACGAACGAGCTGGCGCATTTTCAGGAGGATACGAACCGGTGGCTGCACAGCCTGAGCGCATCCTTCGGTCTAATGCCTTCGGCGTTCGACCTCATCGTTACCCAGACCGACAAGCAAGGGGGAGCGGGTGCGCTCCGGCTGAAGGACATTCGCCGGGAAACCGGACTTCATGTATTCGGACAAGTCCATCGCTATCCGGCTGTATCGGACTATTTGAACCAAGGGAAGCTCGTCGACCTGCTGCTGCAGCCGCATCCGATCGAGAAGGAGCTGAGGGAAATCGCCGACGCGATTATCCGGTACCATCAGTTGAACCGGAAGCCCGTCACCGCTTCGCCTTCCACCTTTCGCCGCTTATGGGACGCCCTCGGTATTTTCCATGGAAAAGGGAGGACTACGAAGTGGGAGGCTTGAGCGCAGTCGACGGCGTGCCGCCGGAAACGAAATTCTCCCTGTTGGCTTACTCGGCCGCGACGAGCCATCCGGCAGATCCGGCTGCTGACCGCGAGCAGGAGGCTACGGTACGCAGCTTATCGGAATTCGAGCAATGCGTGGAAGAGATTCGGGGCGTACTCACGGCGTCGCGCGGCCGCACGGAGCAGGAGAAGCAGCAGTATAGCGAAGCCTTGAATCGGGCGGTGCTCGGATATGAGCAGGAACGGGGACAATTCCTCGCGATTGTGAACGATCAGCTGGCGAAGAAGCGGCTGACGCATGTTCAACCTCCCGGCAAGCTGTACGCGACATTAGCGGAGGCGGTGTTCGCCGAAGTGATCGGCCTGAATATCCTGGAGCTGATCCTGAAAAACCGGGAAGGGCTGGAGGAGATCCAAGTCGTAGGCAGAGACATCTTCGAGGTCCGACAAGGGCGGGCGATTCCGTCGATCTACAAGTTTCAGTCGATTCGCGACGTGGAGCGCATTCAGCAAAATCTCGTCTTGTTCAACAACGAAGTGATCAACCCGCGCAAGCGTTGGGCGGAGGTGGCCCTGAAGGACGGGTCCCGGGTGACGCTGACCGGGTTCGGTTTCACGGCGGAGCCCACGCTCACAATCCGGTTTTATACAATGAATTACTTCAATCTTAGTACGCTCTGCCGGGAAGAATACGCCACGATGACCGAGCCGATGAGCTTCATTTTGCTTACGATGCTGCGCAGCAGCTTCAATATGGTCGTTACCGGGCCGACGAATTCCGGCAAGACGAATTTGATCAAGGCGCTGATCGCCGAGCTGCCCGATTCCGAACGGCTGATCACGATCGAGTCCCGGTTCGAGCTCATGCTGAAGCGCGATTTTCCGAACAAGAACATCATTGAGTACGAGGTCGATGAAGAAGATCGGGTCCATTCGGGCGGCCAAGCGTTCAAGCTGGCGCTGCGGCAATCGCCGAAGCGAATCTGTCACGCCGAAATTCGGGACGACGACGCGAATCTGTATGTCCGGGCTTGTACGCGCGGGCATGAGGGCAGCATCACTTCCGTGCATGTGAACGAGCTGGAGGATGTGCCGGATGCGATTACCGACATGTGCATGCTCGACCGGCGCGGGATGAACCCGGACCGGCTGACGAAGCGGATTACGGAATACGTGACGCAGATCGGGCTGGAGATGGGCCTCGTGAACGGCAAGCGCAAGCTGCTGCGAATCGGGGAGTATGAGTACGTGGAAGGGGCGGTGCGGGTCAGGGATATTGTCCGGTACGACTATGCGGCGGATGCATGGCAGTACCTGGACCGTCTGTCGGCTCGGGCGGCGGCCCGAATTCGCAGGCTGGATCCGGAAGGCAATGCGAGACTGCAGGAGATGGGATTGATCGAATCGTGCTGACGTGGTTCGGTGCACCGCAAGAGCCTGTATTTTTCATGATCGTACAGGTCGGATTCATAACGGTCCTATTCCTGCTCCTCTACTTGTCCGCACGAACGCTGCTGCAGACGATGATCCGGCGTTCGACCGCACGCTATAGGCTCGCTTACGTACATGAATCGACGTGGTCGAACAAGCTTACCCGCTACATGACGCGATACAATGGGCTTCACCGGCATCTGACCGATATGCTCGAATCTATCGGTTCGAGGATGTCCATCGGCTGGTTTTTGTACATGACGGTGCTCCTTGCCGTAGGCGGCGTGGTGACTGGAGCGCTTTTGTTCCATAGCATAAAAGGCATCGTTTCGTTCTGTATTTTACTGGGCGCTATGCCGTACGTGATTCTACGAATGAAGCTCTTAACGTTGCAGATGCGGGCGAGATTGGAATTTCTCCCCGCGGTCGAATTGTTCTATCAATACTATCTCGTCTCCGGCGGGCGCAACATCCGAACGGCGTTGCGAATCTCGCTCGAGGAGAGCCGGATGCTCTACCCGATGAAGGCGGTTTTCGAGCAGTTGCACCACAACTTAACGACGAGCCGCAGCGTTGACGACAGCCTCCGGATTTTGACGGTTACGCTGGGACATGCTTGGGCCGTTTATTTTGCCAACATAATGAGAGTCGGCCTGACCGAAGGCAATGAAATCGGAGACAGTCTCAAGGAACTCATCGACGATATGCGCCGTGCACAGAGAGCGGATCAAGCCGAGCGCAACCGGCTGCTAGAAATTCGTCTCGCCAGCTTTACCTCGATCTTATTCCTAATCCTATTCTTAGGCATCAACTTCAAGCTGAATTTTACGAATGCCTGGCACTACTATGTGGAGGATGCGGCGGGCCGCAATATGGTACTGGATGGCGGCATGCTCATTTTCGGATCGTTCCTGATGGGCATTTACTTGTCGATTCGCCGCATGTAGGGAAGTCAGAAGAAAGGAGAGAGATGGTGGCATGAATACCGTTGCCCTGCAATGGTTTTGGTTGGAGCAATTGAGTCTGGCGGCCTTGTTCGTCCTGGTATTCGTGGCGCTGTACAAGCTCCTGGCCGCATGGCCGCGCAGAAGGGGCCGGTGGCCCGTGCTGAAGTGGAACAAGCTGCTCCGGCGAAAAGATTATCCGGCCGGTTGGCTGAAGGTGCTGGGGATTCGGCTCGATTCGCCGGCCTTGGAGCATAGAAGGCAACTGCTCGCGAGGAGCGGGTTCCAAGCGGACCCGGTGGGACTCGAAATCGGCCGGCGTGTCGCATTGGCGTTCGCATGCATTCTTCTAGGCGCCGGCACGGCCATGTGGCGGCTGCACGTCTGGGAAGGGCTCGTTCAGCCGGTGTACGTCATGCTGGTCGGCGCGATTGTCCTCGTGTTCGCCAGTGCGGACCGGATGCTGCTGGAGTCGATCGGCAAGCAGCGCGGGCAGCTCATCATGAAGGAAATTTACGCGCTCAGCAACCAACTGCTCTATTACAACGGTTCGAAGCAAAGCCTGCATCAGAAGCTGGCCCGCTGTCTTCCCTTCACTCGCATTATTCGGGGCGACGTCCAACTGCTCCTGAACGAGTGGTATTCGGGGGCCGATCAAGCGATCCGCCGTTTCAAAGAACGGCTCGGTACCGATGAAGCCTACAGCTTCGCCGAGACGGTCAATTCGATGCGCCTGTACGAGAGCGACAGCTATTACGCTTTGCTTCGCACGCGCATTCGGGATTACAAGGAGAAGCTCGAGCTGGCCAAGGACAGCCGGAAGGAAACGACCTCGTACGTGTTGTTCGTGCTCGCGGGGCTGCCGATTATGAATACGTTCCGGATTTTTATTTACCCTTGGGTCATGGAAGGCCAGAAGCTGTTTCAGACTCTACAATAAACGAATGTCGAGAGGATGAGGTCGATTGAGGAATATTTTGATTACGGTCATGATGCTGATCGTAGTAGCGCTGCTGTTCACCAGCATTGTGAATAACAACAATACGGGAATGCGACGGAACATTCAGACCCACGGTACCCAGGCCAACAACGACGTCACTACGCTCGTTCCGTAGGAACGGACGATGAAGCAGCTGTTGATGACTTGCCTGCTGCTGGCGGTCATCGTGCTCATCTACAATGCCACAATCGGAGGCGGGAACGGGACGAAAGCGATGGTGCGCACTCGCGGCCAAGTCGTGGGCGCATCCATCCAGTCCATCGATCCATAGGCGTGTAAGGAACGCATGAGGGGGCCTGGAATGAAGCAAATCCTAGTGTTCGTGCTGTTCGCGACGATGCTGTGCTGGCTTATGTTCTCGCCTGCGTATAAGCATGTGCTGATGGTACGCAATGCGGTTCTGCAAAAGGAGGTCGATTATTTGTTGGAGCAGGGGGCGAACGGGGTGCACGGCTATATCGACAGTGCGGCCGTCCTCGCATCCAAGCAGCGTCTTCAGCAGATCGGCTTCAATCCGGCTCTGCTGCAATACGATGTGCAAACGACAAGCGGAGTAGAGGGGACGAACCCGTCTGCTCCCGTGCAGCGGGGAGTCGGAATCAGCCTGCGAATCAGCTATCCGTATGAGCGGTTGTTCGAGATCGACCGGCTCATCCGGGTGACCCCGCCTCCGGCCGGATCGCGAATGGCGGCGTCGGGTATGAAAATGAGCGAGTATGTCCCGTAGGGGCGGACATGGCGAGAGGAGTGTCGATGTACAAATTTCTCGGGTTTGTGCTCTTAATCTCGTATGTAGCGGTGATGAACGCCTTGCAGACGGATGAACAGAGGGCGATGCAGGCATTCTTCGAGGGCAAGCGCGCGGTGAACCGCGCCGCTCATGCCGCGGCTCAGCAGATCGACCCCCTGAAGCTGACGGAGGGGATCGTCTCGATCGATCCCCTCCGGGCGGAAGCGGCCGCGCTCTCCTATTTGCGCAGCAATCTGAAGCTGGATGCGGCAGGAGAGCCGCTGGCCGATAGCTACTGGCGAGCGGGAATGGACGTCGTCGTGTTCGACATTGTGAACGAAACGGCGACGTTTCCCTATACATACACGAATGCGGCTTACGGCTATTCCGTCACGCTGAACCGGCCTGCCGTGGTGCTCATGATCCGGCTGCGCTACCCTAGGCTGTTCCGCGTAGTCAGCCCGATCGAGTGGACGGTGAAAGGCGTAGCCGAGCTGGTGTATTGAAAAGACAACAGTCAAGCGGTGACGCTCGGCGAATGTTCATTCGTGAGGGACGGCGGCACGAATTGATGCATTCGTTCTTTAATCGCCTCCACCTGTTCCAGACCGGCCCAGGTTTCAATCATCCGAAACCCGTCGGACAGATTGGGCCTTCTGGTTACATTGTGAGCGTCCGTAGCGAGTGTATGTACGAGACTACGCTCGATCATCCAGCGGCTGAATTGCTGTGCCTCCGCATTGTTTTTGCCGAGCAGGCTGTCTGCGGTCACTTGGGTCCAGGCACCGGCGTCGATCAAGGCGGTCAACAGCGCCGGATCTTTCCGGAAGAACGCGTGCCTCTCTGGATGGGCGATAACCGGTTGAATCTCCCGGTCCAGGAACCACTCCATGATCCGCAAGCTGTCGGATTCATAGTCTGTCCATCTTTCCTCAACTAAGACGAACTTCCGGCTGCCAACCAAGTAACTAAACGTCTCGCGTTTCGCATACTCTATCACAAATTCATAGCTACATAGTCGGACCTCGGCTCCCGGGAGCACACGCACCGGAATGCCCAGCTCATCCAATTCCCGTTGCAGCGTACCGATCCTACGCACGACGGTATCACAGTCATTAATCATCGTGTCCGTAAAATGCGGGGTGGCGAAAATATACCGAATCCCGTCCTGGTGGGCGAGCCGGCCCATTTCCACCGATTCCTCCAAATCTTTCGCTCCGTCGTCGATTCCCGCTAAGATATGACTGTGAATATCGATCAAACCAGGTTCCCTCCCTTGATAAGAGTCAATCTTTGAATTAGTACTTGTAAAAATGAGGCAGCGCTTATATGATTGTACTTAATCAAGTTGATTTAGTAAAGAAGGGATTTGATTTGATTTGGTTATGCAGTTCTTAATCGCAGCCTTGTTGCTAGTGGGCACCCCTTTATTATTCTTTTGTTGGATGCATGCGAGCTTGATGAGGGCAACGGATGCGGACGCCTTGATCATATTGGGCTATCGCTGTGACGGGGATCGCATTCATCCGCTGCTCCAGGAAAGACTCGATACCGTACTGGATTTATGGAGGAAGCATCACTACCAATATATTATCGTGTCCGGAGGGGCGGTCACATCCACCCGAACGGAAGCGGATATAATGAAAGAGTATCTCGTCCAGCATCGAGTGAAAGAGCGTTGCATTCTGGTAGAGAACCAGTCTCAAAATACCGTTGATAATCTTGTATACTGCAAACGAATCATGGACGGTTACGGGATACAGACATGCACGATCATCTCGAATTCGTTTCATATTCGCAGAATGCGGTATATCGCCAAGCAACTGAACATCCCTGCCTATTTTTATGCCAGACGCAGCATAAGGGTGATCGTCAAGCAGTGGAAGCCGTCGTGGCTGGAAATCCGAGCCTTCCGTATCACCCGTACTTGGGTGGCCGAAGCCAGGAGCCGAATAAGGGTGGCAAACGAGATGAAATCTGTTGACAGATCCGAAACGAACTTGTAAGATGACAGTGTATCTGTATTTAATCAAATTGATTTATTAATTAATTGTAAACAGAGGGTTGCAAGGGGTAAAATAAGCTTTTATCGAAGCATTTCGGAGAGGCGGGTTCGTCCTAAGTGGTAGCTTATTATGCCGATTCAGGAAGCGTTTGCTCCGATGCCTTGTTTCACACTTTCGTGCGGTGAAGCGCTTAAACATTCTGAATCTGTCAGAAAGGGCGGTAATATGGCACCTCCTACGAAGAAACCGATAGGCAGCAAGCTGCTGAAGTCGATCAACCAGCAAAAAGTATTGAGAATCATCTTTACGCATGGCTCCGTCTCCAGAGTACAGCTGTCGGAGCTGACAGGGCTGACTCAACAAACGATTACGAATATTGTAAACCGGCTGCTCGATGAAGGCTTATTGAAAGAAAAGCATCCGATCGCCAGCAACAGCGGACGCAGACCGATTCCGCTCGTCATCCAAAGCGAGAAGCTGCTCGCGATCGGGATTGAAATCTCCGTCACTTATATCAAAGGAACCTTGATGAATTTCAACCGGCATATAATTAAAGAGATCGAAATCGAGGTGTCCGAATATCAGGATGAGGAAGGCACGATCGAATATGCCCGTCAAGTGATCGATCAGTTGCTGGAGCACGTGCCCGAGCATGCCAAGCTGAACGGAATCGGCTGCAGTATTCAAGGCCTCGTCGATTCCAAGCAAGGGATCGTCCTCTATTCCTCCGGCTTGCGGTGGCGCAACTTCCCTCTTAAAAAGCGATTGGAAGAGGAGTACGACATTCCGGTCTATCTCGAGAACGACGTGAACTTGCTGGCACTGGCCGAGAATTTGAACGGCAGGCTCTCCGATTCCCAGAACAATGTCACGATCAAGCTGGACACCGGGGTGGGGGGAGCGATTGTCTTCAACAAGCAGCTTCACGCCGGCTCCAACCATGTCGCTGGGGAGATCGGGCACTACAAGTCCTTTATGGGAAAAGAGGCGTATGACTGTCATTGCGGCGGCAGAGGATGCTTGACCACATTAGCGTCCGTAAGCGGGTTGAAGCACAACGCAGGCTACAGCGTCGAGCAGCTGCGTGACTTGTACGAGAAGCGCGATCCGCATGCGGTTCAGTTATATACGAGTGTAGAAACATCGGTGACGATGGCGATTAGCAATATCATTACGCTGCTCAATCCGGATCACGTGCTCCTGACGGGAATGATGTTCGATGTACTGGGGGAGCCCTTCTTATCGGCTATCCAAAAATCGGTGATGCATACGATTCCGGAAACGTGCCGCAAAGTCAACATCATTTGCTTGCCGAAGACTCCGACCGAATCCGCTTCCGCGGTAGGGCTGGTGATGAACCACTTTTACGACGTCCCTCTGGATACGTTGGTGCAAGGAATATAGGCAGGGGTGGAGAAATTCCACCCTCGCATAGCCAATTAGTAAATCCATTTGATTTATTAATATATTGTAAACGAGGGCTGCCTATGATAGGAAAGGGATTCGGTTCAAAAGCCAAATTTAGGTGGAAGCTAATTCGGAAGAACTATGACTTATACTTGCTGATTGTTCCTATCATTGCCTACTTTTTGGTATTCGAGTATTTTCCGATGTATGGCGTCACGATCGCCTTTAAGGATTTTATCGCTACGAAAGGCATAACCGGCAGCCCGTGGGTAGGGTTCAAGCATTTCGAGCGATTTTTTGAAAGCTTTTATTTTTGGAGGTTGATCAAGAATACGCTGGGCATCGGGTTGTATGAGCTGGTCGTTGGCTTTCCGATCCCGATTATGCTCGCGCTGATGATTAACGAAATCCGCCATAGCTTCTTCAAGCGCATCGTTCAAACCGTTACATATGCTCCTCATTTTCTATCAACCGTAGTGCTTGTCGGCATCTTGTTCTTGTTTCTATCTCCGGATGCCGGCTTTGTCAATCATTTGCTCCGCTTGTTCGGGTTTGGGCCGATCTCCTTCATGACCGAACCGGCTTGGTTCAAAACGATTTACGTCCTCTCCGGCACCTGGCAGCACATGGGGTGGGGATCCATTATCTATTTGGCAGCGCTTGCAGGGATCAATCCCGAGCTGCATGAAGCGGCCAAGGTAGACGGAGCGAGCCGAATGCGCCGAATCTGGCACATTAATCTGCCCGGGATCACGCCTACGATCGTCATCCTGCTGATCTTGAATGTAGGACGGCTGCTGAGCGTCGGCTTCGAGAAAGTGTTCCTGATGCAGAATCAGTTGAACATGGAGGCTTCCGATGTAATCGCGACTCACGTATACCGCTCGGGGATTCTTGGGGCCCAATACAGCTACTCCGCCGCGATAGGGTTATTCAATTCGGTCATCGTGTTCCTCATGCTGATCGTGGTCAATTATATCGCCAAAAAAGTAAACGAAACGAGTCTTTGGTAGGAGGGGAGGAGACGATGGTCCGACGTGTGGAAGATCGCTTATTCGATACCGTAAATTACATGCTTCTCGGCATCGTGCTGGTCGCGGTTCTGTATCCGCTCATCTATGTGCTTAGCGCATCTATCAGCGATCCGGCCGCTATATTAAGAGGCGATGTATGGCTGTGGCCCAAAGGCGCAACGTTAAAAGCTTATAAGACCGTCCTGCAGAACGCGGCCATCCTGCATGGCTATTGGAACACGATTGTTTATACCGTGGTAGGAACCGCCATCAACCTGATTATGACGATCATGGCTGCGTATCCGCTGTCCAGAAAAGACTTTTACGGGCGCCATGCGATAACCGCCTTTGTCGTCTTCACGATGTTTTTCAGCGGCGGCTTAATTCCGATGTATCTGCTGGTCCGGGACCTGGGGATGCTCAATTCCATCTGGGCGCTCGTCATACCCGGAGCGGTATCGGTCTGGAATCTCGTCATCATGAGAACCTTCTTCCAAGTGAGCATTCCTTATGAAATTCAAGAATCCGCCGCGATCGACGGCTGCAGCAACCTCAAAATCCTGCTTCGTATCGTACTGCCTCTGTCCACGCCGATTCTCGCGGTCATGACTTTGTTTTATGCCGTTGGTCACTGGAACGCCTTTTTTAACGCGCTGATTTATTTGAACGACCGGAGCAAGTTCCCGATGCAGATCATTCTAAGGGAGATCTTGATCCAGAACGACGTGGGAGACATGGCCTCTCTGGCGGATGATTCGCGTATCGAATATGCGCTGCAGGTGGAAGCGTTAAAGTATGCGGTCGTCATCGTTGCGAATCTTCCGGTACTCATCCTCTATCCGTTTTTGCAGAAGTACTTCATCAAGGGGATTATGATCGGGGCGATAAAGGGGTAATGCCCTTTATAGTAAATAATCTTAAAAGGACGGATGTGTGGTCAGATGGGGAAAAAAAGAAAATCCATTGTGCTGCTGGCGTTGCTCAGCTCGATTCTGGCGTTTACGGCTTGCAGCTCCGGTGAAACGGATGGAACAAAAGACAAAGAGAAGAAGGAGGAGCCGAGTCAGAATTCGAATCTGAATCCCAATGGATTTCCTATCGTCAAAGAACCGATCTCGATGACCTTCTTCGCACCCAGCGCCTACTCCTTGGATTGGAACGATGTGCTCGTCTACAACGAATATGAGAAGAAGACGAATATCGATATCAAATGGCAAATGGTCAATACGACCGCCCTTGCGGAAAGACGCAATCTGGCGCTGTCTTCGGGAGAATACCCGGATGCGCTGCATTCCTCCGGACTTTCTACCCGTGATCTGATTATGTACGGCCAGCAGGGCACGTTCATCCCTCTGAACAGCTTGATCGACAAGTATGCCCCGAACTTCAAGAAGCTGATGGAGACTTATCCGGATATCAAGAGAGGTATCACGATGCCCGACGGGAAAATTTATTCCTTCCCTAGAATTTTCGATCCTCAATTCAAATCCGTCCTCTCGGGCTCGAAGCTCTGGATCAACAACAAGTTCCTCCAGCAAGTAAACATGAGCGAGCCTCAAACGATAGACCAATTCTACAATTATCTGAAAGCCGTCAAGGAGCGCGACCTGTCCGGGGACGGCAAAATGAACGAGGTCCCGCTTCAGGTAACCGGCGATGCTGTTCTGGTGAACATCCTGAAAGGCGCGTACGGATTGGGCAACAAAGGGACCGGCCACCCTTACGTCGATCTTAACCCGGAAACGAAGCAATTGCGCTTTATCCCGACGGATCCGAGATACAAAGAGCTGCTGCAGTTTTTGAACAAGCTGTATAAGGAAGGGTTGATCAACCAGGATCTGTACACGGTCAAGGCGGAACAGATCGTAGCCAGAGCGAACGAAGGCGTATTCGGCTCCATGGTCATTACAAACCCGAAGACCGCTTACAATCTGGATAACTACGTCGGGTTGCCCGCGCTTGTTGGTCCTCATGGAGACAAGCTGTTCTCCAACGTAACGCCTGCGCTCGTCAATACCGGGGGCTTCGTCATTACAAACAAGAACAAGCATCCGGAGGAAACCGTTCGATGGATCGACTATTTCTATGGCGAAGAGGGGAGCAAGCTCTTCTTCATGGGCGTGAAGGATGTCACGTATACCGAAGCCCCGGACGGAACGGTCAAATATACGGACTTGATCAATAAAAATCCGGACGGCTTGAGCTTCACGGCGGCGATCTCCAAGTATATGACATGGCGCGGGATCTCCTACCCGGCTATCGTCAAGCAAAAGTACTTCGAAGGCTCCGAAGGACATCCGGATTCGATCAAGGCCGCCGAGCGACTTGCGCCGAATTACCCAGCCGAAGTGTGGGCGCCGTTCAGCTATACAATTGAAGAGACGGAAGAGTTGTCGACCATGGGAGCGGATATCGAGAACTATGTCAAGGAAATGCTGGCCAAGTTCATTACAGGCACCGCTTCGTTCGACACATGGGATCAATATGTAAGTACGCTCAACCGAATGGGCTTGGATCGCTATATGAAAACTTACAAGGCCGCCTATGACCGGTATAACGCTAGCAAATAGGGAGGGTAAACGGATGAAAAAAATAGGATTGGGTTTTCTATCTTTGCTGATCGCCGGGGTTTTGCTAGGCGGACCCCAGTGGCTGGCGCCACAAACTGCCGCTTTCGCTGATAATGATTCGAGTAGTCAGGTCATTGAAGAACAATCCTACATGCTGGCCCCGGGAGTGTCCCATTCCAGCAAGAAGCTGAACTTATACGATTCCCTGCAGTCGCTGCAAGTCTTGGAGATTGACACGCAAAATCCGAACATCGATCTAAAAGTGCTCTCCTTGCATAATGAGGTCTTTGGAAGGGAAAGCGTAGGCGATATGCTTCAGGAGCAGGAAGCAATGGGGCATCCGGTCGCGGCTGCCGTGAACGGCGATTTCTTCACTGCCGTCGGGGTGCCTTCCGGTCTACAAATCTCCGATGGGGAGATCATCATCTCGCCGAGTACGATTAAAACTTTACTTATGGTGCTGCCAAATGGCCGCGTAAAGCTCGAGCATTCGGTGACGATGAACGCGACGATTAGCAAGCCCGGGGGAGAATCGCTTGTTCTGGACAGTATCAACCGTTCTCAGGCTGCCGCGCATACGAACCATGCCTTCCTGTTCAATTCCCGCTTCGGCGAATCTACCAACGTGCCGGCAGGAGGAGTGGAAGTCGTCATCGAGGGCAAGAACCACGACGGACAATTGAAAGCGGGCAGGCGCCTTGTAGGGTCCGTAGTGTCAATCAGGCCGGCGAATAACAGTGAACTGTTGCCGGATCAACTGATTTTGTCGGCTACCGGTGAGAAAGCAGAATGGGTACGTCAGAATCTGGCGGTTGGGGAGACGGTACATATGGACGTTTCCTTCGATAAGGGCGTTAACGATGCCGTGCAAGTCATTTCGGGGAACTCCACTTTGGGCAAGGTTTTACTGCTGGACGGTGAGATTCCGGCGGAAATTCTCGATCCTGCCGACAGTCTGAATACGTCGCGCGAACCGCGAACGATGCTCGGCACGAAGGATGGAAAACTGTTCATCGTCGTCGTGGACGGCAGGCAGCCGGGACATTCGAATGGATTGACGTTGGCGGAGGGAGCGAAATATTTGAAATCGTTGGGAGCCGATCAAGCGATCAACCTTGACGGCGGAGGCTCCTCCACTTACTACGCGAGACAGCCCGGCGACGAACTTCCGACTTTGCTCAATCGTCCGTCCGACGGTATTGAGCGCACCGTGGCTAATTCGATTATGGTCCTGCCGAAGAAGTCGGACAAAAAGCTGGAGAATATCGTGATCCGGCCGGAAGCACCGATTCTGGCGGCGCCCGGAAGCAAGGTGAAGCTGGAGGCGAAAGGACTGGATCGCTATTACAATCCGGTGCCGATCGATGAATTGGAATGGTCGGTTGCCGGCCCGTCGGGACAGATCGATAGCCAAGGGTATTTGACGGCGGGCCCGACAACCGGGACAGTCGCAGTCACAGCTCGGAGCGGGAAAATATCCGCCTCCGCGGAAGTAACCGTGACCGATCAGATCGATCGGATCAAGCTGACTCCGCGCGATTTCGTCTTGGAGAACGGCGCGAGCATGAAGATGACGGCAAGTGCCTATGCTGCGGACGGTCGTCGCATCGCGCTGTCGAATGACCAAATCGACTGGTCGGCAGACCCGTCGATCGGAACGATCAATGAAGAAGGTGTCTTTACAGCGGCGGCTAGCGGCAATTCATCCGGCACGATTACAGGGAAATACGGAACCTTTACCTTTCAGGCCGTGGTTCAGATCGGGGTATCGCCGGTAATCGAAAGCTTCGAAAGCGGGGCCCGGATTACGGCGTCCGAAGTGCGCACGGTACCCGGCTCGACGACCGTGACCCTGGTCGGTCCACCGGCTCCTGTCCGATTCGGTCAATACGCAGCTAAGTTTACGACCGACTTTACGGGAACGACGGGAACTTCGGGGGCTTACATCAATTTTCTCGATGACCGCGGTCAGCTAGGCCGTCCTGTTCCGGGTAAGCCCGAGCGTCTAGGGGTTTGGGTCTATGGAGATAAGACGATGCATCATCTTCGTCTTGGCATTACGGACGGCAATAAGGCGAACAAACTGTGGAACTTTACGGCTATCGGCGGTTTGAACTGGAGCGGTTGGCGTTATGTGGAGCTTCAGGTACCGGTAGGCACTGTGTTCCCGATCAAGATTCGCAATATCGCCTTGGAAGAGAGCAGCGTCGGGAATAAAACGAGCAGCACGTTATATTTCGATAACTTTACGGCCGTCTACACGCCTAAGGAATGATACCGGATGATCATGGAGAAATGGAGCGTATCGGAAGAGCGTAGACTCCACCTCGCCCCTGGAGTCGTGTACAGCAAAAGCGTGGCCGCGGCATCCTCTTTAAGAGAAACCGTGTATCGGCTTGAAGTAGAGCGGAATTCATCGTGGATCGATTGGGTGCCCGTGTCCTCGCACGGCAAGGTGAACCGGCTGGAAACGGTCGGTCACCTGCTGCACCAGCATAGGAACTGGGAGAACGGCCAGGCGATAGCCGCCATGAACGGAGACTTCTTCAGCTATTCCGGAACCCCGTCCGGACTGCAGATGGCCGGTCGCGAAATCTTTACTTCCCCGACCCGAACGAAAGCCTTGTTGGCGAGCTTAAGCACCGGTGGCTATCGGCTTATAGAAAGCGTTGTGATGCATGCTAGTCTGCGCACGAATGACGACGCGGATCCATTGGCGCTCGATGCGGTGAACCGCTCTGTCGATCCGCGACAGGACGATTACGCAGTTGTCTACAACTGGCGGTATGGCGACAGCACCCGTACTCAAGCAGGCGGAATGGAAATTGTGGTCCGCGTCGGGGAGGAGGACCTTTCGGGCGATCGCCTGGTACCGGGCCAAGCGGTGACAGGAGTGGTCGAATCCGTTCACATGGCGTCCGACTCCCCGATCCGAAGAGGCTGTCTGGTCATTGCCGCATTCGGTCTGAAGGCGGAATGGGTTCGCCTCCATGTCACGAGCGGTATGGAGCTCACGATCTCGATCGACTATAACCAAGGCGTGAACGATGCCGTACAGGTCATCTCGGCCAACTCTACATTAGGCATGATGTTGTTGAGAGGCGGCGAGATCGAGGAATCGATCCTGGATTTCACCCAATCCCGCAACCTGGATCGACATCCTCGTACGATTGCGGCTCTGAGCGACGATAAACTGAGCTTCATCGTCATCGACGGAAGACAACCCGGTTATTCCGACGGAATGACACTGGCTGAGTGTGCGTCCTACTTGCAGTCGATCGGTATGCGGGATGCGATGAATCTCGATGGCGGGGGATCGGTGACGGCTTACGCTAGGCTGCCCGGGGACCGGCACCCCAGCCTCCAAAATTCCCCCTCGGACGGATTCGAGAGAAGTATCGGCAATGCCGTCGTTCTGTACAGCCGGGCACCGATAGGCCGTCTCAACCGGCTGCTAATCTCTCACGGCCCGTCGCTGTGTATTCTTGCCGGAAGCAGGACGTCATTCAAGGTTAGTGGAGTGGATGCCAACTGGAATCCGATCGAGGTCGAACATGAGCAGATTCAATGGTACGTAACCGGCGAGATCGGGAGATTAGATGCCTACGGGGGATTCAGGGCCTCACCTTGCCAGGCCCGTGGAACGGTGGAAGCCAGGTATGAAGGTTTGGTCGAGCGCGTTCAAGTGGAAGTGACTGATGCGATATCGGTATTATCGCTCCATGCGCTAAGCCCCCTCATTGACGTGGGAGAGAACACGCCGCTGATTTTTACAGCCAAGGATAGTCTCGGAAGCGATGTGGTATGCTCCTTCGAAGCATTGGAATGGAAGGTTGACGGTCAGAACGGAGCAGTTACGGAGCCGGGGGTGTTTATGGCCGGGAATACCCGTGGGCCCGTGGTTGTAACGGCCAAGCACGGGGATATCGAAGCGGAATGTACGGTGGTTATCGGCAAACCGCACTTTGTTATTACCGGCTTCGAGCAGATTGAGAATCTGAGAGCTTCGTCCCATAACGCGGTCGAAGGTTCCGTGAGAATCACGAAGGTAGCCAGACCGAAGCCTGTACGGTTCGGCACTTTTGCGGGCATGCTTAGCTACGATTTTACCGGTCAGGTCGGATTGTCCAGAGCGGGCGTCAAGTTGGTGGACGATCGGGAGCAGCTTGGCGTTCTTATCGACGGCAGCCCGAAGCGGCTTGGTCTCTGGGTCTATGGCGACGGGGGCAATCATTGGCTCCGGGTGGCGATTCGGGACGCGTTCCATCAGATCATCAACTTAAATTTTACCGAAGACGGCGGATTGGACTGGCATGATTGGAAGTACGTCCGTGCGGAGCTGCCGCAGCAGATTGCGTACCCGATTCGGGTGTGTGAGATCTATTTGCTCGAGACTACCGATGCCAACAAGAATAGCGGCAGCATCTATCTGGACGAATTCAGGGCGGAGTATACCACGTTGCGAGAGGACGTGACCGGACCGGTTTTTACGGACTTAACCCCGTCCCCGAACGTTCCGTGTGCAGATAGGCGGCCGACCATATCTGCCATTGTGAGAGACGAAGAGAGCGGGATCGATCCCGCATCGATCAGGATGTGGCTGAATCGCGTTCCGGTTATTCCGGACTATCGGCCGGAGTCGGGTCGGCTGGAATGGCGGCCTCAGGAAGATCTTCCTGTAGGCGAACAGCAGATCAAGCTCTATGCGAAGGATAAAGCGGGGAATCCCTCTGTCCCTGCGGCTGAGTGGTCGGTTGATATTCAATAATTTTGTAACTGCTGTTCATCCCTATTCTAGGAGAGTGAAGCTGTGAAGAACCGTTTACTCGTGTTAACATGTGTTGTCGTGTTGATCGGCTCCGTACTGGCAGGCTGTGGAGGGAACGAAGAAAAGTCGACGAGTACTGCAGAACCGTCCGCCAAGGTGGCGGACAATTTCACCAAGGATCCGGTTAAAATCACGTTCTATTCCTATGCTGCCGCGATCAATACCGAAGCCGACTTGGCGAATTTGCTCGGTAACCCGGTTAAGGCTAAGTACCCGAACATCGAAATCGAGCAAATCAAGCCAGCTAATCTGGCCGAACTGGTGGCCTCCGGTCAAATCCCGGATCTAATCGCCACGACGCACGTATATATGCCGGACGTCCTCGATGTAGGCCTCGGCGGAGACCTGCGCGATGCGATCAAGGGCCGAAACATCGATCTCGGCCGCATGGATCCGGATATTGTGAACGCTATGAAGATGTATGGGAAAAACGGCGAGGTATTCGGCATTCCTTATGCGATGAACTACGGCACGATGGTCATTAACAAGGATATTTTCGATAAGTTCGGCGTGCCTTACCCAACCGACAACATGACGTGGGATCAATACATCGATATCGCCAAAAAGTTAACCCGCTCCGATAACGGTGTACAATATATCGGTCTGGATATTGGGGCCCCGAAAACGATCACTCGCGCTATGTCGCTTTCAACTCTGGACGACAAGCTGCAGAAAGCGGCGCTGACGACGCCGGGCTATGTCAAGGCCTTCTCGCTGTTCAAGCAGTCGTATGATATTCCGGGATACGTCGACGACAAGAAGAAGTACGTGTACGGTCTTGATTACATGCTGAAGGAACAGAAGCTGGCGATGATCCCGTTCTGGATCCAAGGCTTAACGAGCCGCGTGCTGGCGCTGAAAGAAGCCGGCTCGTCGCTCAATTGGGACATTCGCGCATTCCCGTCGATGGCCGATCGCCCCGGCGTGGGCCGCGAAGCGGAGTATCAAGCCTTCCTGGTGCCGCCCAATGCGAAAAACAAAGAAGCGGCCTATCGCGTCATCGAGACGATCATCGCGAATGAAACGCAAGAAAGCTTGAATAAGAAGGGCACCATCCTGACCGTGCTGAATAACCCGGAAATGCGGACTCATTTTGCGGAAGACACCAAGGTGTATGAAGGCAAAGACTTGGCCGGCATTTTCAAAGTGAAGCCGGCGCCGGTGCCGCCGTCCACGGAATTCGATTCCAAGGTTTACAGCATTCTCGGCAACGCCCAGAAGAGCATGGTTGTAGAGGGCGCGGATATCAACACGGTTTTGCGCCAAGCGAACGAGGAAGCGGATAAAGTTATCCAAAGCGAAGAAATGAAATAGGCGACAAGGCCTTGGCCAGGCGATTTGTGCGAACGAAACGGCCAGTGGTAGGTTGAGATTACGTAAAATGACATGAAAAAGCTGTCCCAAAAGTCTTCATTGACAGGGACAGCTCTTTCATTTAGATGGCCAGGACCTTACAGCTTCCCGTGCATCAGCGCCCACTCCCGCCCGGGACGCTCCACGCGGAACGACTCGATGTTGCCGACATCCTGCAGCATTACATAGCACGTGCAGCCGTCAGGCCCGCCGAAGGTGACGTTGCTGCAATTGTGGCCCTGCAGCCCGATCTCGGCCAAAAGGGTGCCGTCCGGCGCCACCTTTGCTATCGTGCCTTTCCCGTAACGCGTCACATAGAGGTTGCCGTCCACGTCGCACCGCATGCCGTCCATGCCATAATCGTCGAACGCGATGAGCAGCCGCTTGTTGCTGATCTGTTTGTCCGGCGAGAGATCATACGCCCAGATGTTCCGCTGCTGCGTTTCGTTCACATAGAGCGTCTTGTTGTCCGGGCTCACTTCGATCCCGTTGGTTGTGCCCATCTCCGCCTCCAGCAGCGTTACGGTGCCGTCTGTCCCGATCCGCCACAGCTGACCGGTGCCCTGCGACCAATTCGGATCGCTTGCGAACAGCACGTCGTCATCCGCAATGGCGATGTCGTTAGGCTGGTTCATGCGCGGCTCGTGTGCGAAGACGGAGATCGCACGGGTGGCCATGTCGACCTTCAGGATGTTGTGGCCGGTATAGTCGGCTACGTACATGTCGCCGGCCCGGCTGAAGCGAATTCCGTTTCCGGTGCTGCCCTTCGGAAGCTCGACGAACACGCTGCTCTCGCCCTCCGGGGTCACTCGCCCGATCGTATGCTGCCGCTCGTAGTTGACCGCGTAGACGATGCCGTTCGCATCGCATGCAGGGCCCTCGATGCCGGAAGTGAAGCCGCCTGCCGGCGTGAGCACTTGGCTTTTGTAGTACGGCTGAGTCAAGGTAGACACATCCTTTCTATTAACTCTAGGATCGGTTCCACTCTATGTATTCGCTCTATGTATTCGGATTGCCTCTCCCCGTTTCCTGCTTGGTCGCTATCCGGTGTATAATGGAAAAGACACAACGAAGCGTCTGCAAACGGTTCGCAAAGGGAGCGATTGGGTATGGCAATGGAGCAGAATCATGAACGGCCGCAGCGCCGCGAGCGGCTTCAGCATAAAATGCGCCACGTGGGGATCGACGGGCTGATCGTCACCCAGAACGTCGATCTATACTACCTCACCGGTTCGATGCAAACCGGTTACTTATTCCTCCCGGCCGAAGGGGAGGCCGTGTACTTCGTCCGCCGCAGCTTGCTCCGGGCCGAGCGGGAGGCGGACGTGCCCGTGCGCGAGCTCGGCTCGATGCGCACGTTCCTCGCGGGGCTCGCGGAGGTGAGCCCCGGGCTGTTCGGCGGCGGCCGGGCGCCCGACGCGCCGCCGGTCGTGCTGGCGGCCGAGTACGACGTGCTGCCGGTGCAGCAGTTCCAGCGGCTCGAGGCCGCCCTCCCGTCCGTCCGCTGGGTGGACGGGTCCGGGCTCATCCGCGAGACGCGCATGATCAAGTCGCCTCGCGAGCTCGAGGCGATCCGGGCGGCGGCGCGGGTGACCGACGCCGCATTCGAGCAGGCCCTGGCGCTCATCCGGCCGGGCCTGACCGAGCTCGAGCTGATGGCCGCGATCGAGCACGCCCTGCGGCGCAGCGGCCATATGGGGCTCATGCGGGTGCGCGGCTACAACCAGGAGATCATCACCGGCATGGTCGGAGCCGGGGAGGCGGCCTCGCAGCCGACGTACTTCGACGGGCCGGCCGGCGGGCTCGGCCTCGGCCCGGCCAGCCCGCAGAGCGCGAGCCGGCGGCCGATCGGCGCGAACGAGCCGATCCTGATCGACATCGGCTGCTGCATCGACGGCTACGTGTTCGATCAGACCCGGACGGTCGTGATCGGCGACTTGCCGGACGACATGCGGCGCGCCTATGCGCTCAGCGAGGAAGTGCTGCGCCGCACCGAGGAGCGGCTGCGGCCCGGCACGAGCGGCGAGGAGCTGTACATGGGCTCGCTCGAGCAGGTGAAGCAGGCCGGGCTGAGCGAGCACTTCATGGGCTTCGGCCGCGACCAAGTGAAATTCCTCGGCCACGGCATCGGCCTGGAGATCGACGAGCTGCCGGTGCTGGCGCGCGGGTTCATCCAGCCGCTCGAACCGGGCATGGTCATCGCGATCGAGCCGAAGTTCACGTTCCCCGGACGCGGCGTAGTGGGGATCGAGAATTCGTACGCGATCACCCAGACCGGGTTTGAGAAGCTGAGCCTGACCCGGGAAGGCTTGATTCAATTACCGGTTCCAAGGTGATACTCCAACCCGTGATCGCCTTGAACGGCTGCAACCTGCTGAGCCAGATTAGCGGCTCGCGTTCTTGCCGTCCATAAAATCGAACTGCAGCCGTGAGTCCGTCGCTCTTCACATCCCCGTCCGAGTCCGGACGGTTTTTTCTTTGTCCACATTTTTTTCAACCCAATGAACTTTCCTGGCCCTCCAATCGTATTATGGGCAACCTGAGCAAGAAAGGAGCGTGAGCACCGTTTGATACCGGGCAGCGAGACGTCGCCGAACCTAGATATTCCCCATACAATCCGACTCGCCCAGCGTGGCGACTCGAGTGCGCTCGCGCTCTTGCTGAGGGAGCACTATGCGTTCGTCTACAAATATTTGTTGAAAATCACGCTGCATCCCCAGACCGCGGAAGACGTCACCCAAGAGACGATGCTGAAATGCGTCGAGAAAATCCGGCTGTACACGTTCAAGTCGAAATTCTCCTCTTGGCTCATTACGATCGCGACGAACCTGTACACGGATCTACTCCGGCGGCAGAAGCGGGAGCGGGACTGGCGGGAGCAGGAGGCGGCCACGATGCGCAAGGTGGTCTGGCAATCGCAGTTCGGCGCCGACGGCTTGACCGAGATCACGGAAGCGTTCGGCACGCTGACACATGAGATGCGCGTCCCTATTATATTGAAGCATGTATACGGCTACGCCTACGAAGAGATCGCCCGGATGACGGATGTGCCGCTCGGGACGGTCAAATCGCGGATTCACAACGGACTGCGGCAAATGAGAAAGGAGTTGAGGGAAGATGACGATGGACAATAAGCGCGATAACCATGACGCCCGGCAGTGGGAAGAGGCATTTCGCACGGAAATGCGGAAGCTGGACGACGAAGCGCTGTTCCCGGTACCGGTGCCGGATCTGGCTTCCCTGGAACGCATGATCGCGGCCGAGAAGCGCCAGCTGCGCCGGAAGCTGATGCGGGATTTACTGCTGTTCTGGCTGTTCGCCGTTATGATCCTTGGCCTCCTCGTTGCCGTTCTATACCAGTCGCCGCTGCTTATAGCCTGGCTGCAGGCCCCGATCCTGTTGGGAGCTTATTTCATCGGCAGCCGGGCGTCCAAGAAACGGGCCAGGGAGGAACGAACATGAGTCCTTCTATAGCTGGCGTGTCCATTTGGCTGTGGGCGCTGATCGTCCTCCTCCTGCTGGCACAGGGCACATGGCTGTTCACGGATGCGCGCCGGCGAGGGGCCGCCCCCTGGTTCTGGGGCATCTGGGGACTGATCCAATTCCCGTTTCCCTTACTGATGTACTGGATGTTCGTCCGATTGAATCCTTCGGATCCGGAACCCGATCCGCAATCCGATTTCCGAGAGGAGAGTGACCCCCATGACAAACTTGATTGAACAAATCAATTGGGCGATTGTCGCCCCGCTCCTTGTCGTACAGCTCATCCTGGTCGTCATCGCGTTGACGGACTGTATCCGGGCAGAGCGGACAAACGGGCCCAAGTGGCTCTGGGCGATCGTCATCGTTGTGGTGAACCTGATCGGACCGGTCCTTTATTTCGTCTTCGGAAGGAGCCGTGAGCGATGAGCGTCCTGCTATCCGTGAACGACCTGACCCGCCGCTTCGGGGACAAAACCGCCGTGGATGGGATCACATTCGACATCGAGCAAGGCCGGTGCATCGCGCTCCTCGGCCCGAACGGCGCCGGCAAGACGACGACGCTCAGCCTGCTCGCCGGCCTGCTCGCCCCGACGAAGGGCACGATCCGGTTCGCCTCCGGCGCACCCCGGGACATCCGGGAATGGATCGGCTTCCTGCCGCAGCATCCGGCGTTCTTCAATTGGATGAGCGGCCGGGAGTTCCTCGAATTCACCGGCCGGCTGGCCCGGCTGCCGGCGCGCGAAGCCAAGCAGCGCGCCGCCGAGCTGCTCGAGGCAATCGGCCTGGCCGACGCGGCCAAGCGCGCGGTCGGCGGCTACTCCGGCGGCATGAAGCAGCGGCTCGGCATCGCGCAGGCGCTCATCCACCGGCCGAAGCTGCTCATGCTGGACGAGCCGGTATCCGCGCTCGACCCGGTCGGCCGCCGGGAAGTGCTGGAGCTGCTCCGCGGGATGAAGCGGGAGACGACGCTCCTCTTCTCGACGCATGTGCTGCACGACGCGGAGGAGATCTGCGACGACATCGTGCTCATGCAGAACGGGCGCATCGCGGTCTCGGGCGACTTGGCCGGGGTGCGCGGCCGGTACCGACAGCCCCGCATCCGGATCCAAAGCGAGCAGCCGCTCGCAGAGTGGGCGGCGGAGTGGGAGCGGGAGCCGTTCATCGCACGTGCCGACTGGCAAGGAGCGGGCACGCTGGAGCTCACCGTCTCGCCCGAAGAGATGGAACGAGCGAGGACATTCCTCTGCCGGGACATCGCCGAGCGCGGCATCCCCGTGCAAAGCTTGGAGTTCGGGCATTCGACGCTGGAAGACCTGTTCCTGCGCATCGTCGGAGAGGAGGGGCGCCCATGAGCATGATCCATAGCGATAGCCAGAGGCAGAGCCATAGCCAGAACCAGAGCGAGAGCCAGAGCAGCAGGGCGTGGACCCCATGGGTCGTGCTGTACCGCAAGGAGCTGATAGAGATGTGGCGCAGCTACAAGCTGCTGTGGGTGCCGCTCGTCTTCGTGCTGTTCGGAGCGAGCCAGCCGGTCGCCACCTACTACATGCCCGACCTGCTGCAAGCATCGGGCGGACTTCCCGAAGGCGCCGTCGTCCAAATTCCGATGCCGACCGGCGCCGAGATGATGGCCAATACGCTGTCCCAGTTCAGCTTCATCGGCGTGCTCGTGCTGGTGCTGGCCTTCATGGGCGTCGTCTCCGG
The DNA here is from genome assembly GCF_045062745.1 of Paenibacillus sp. HJGM_3. Lineage (NCBI taxonomy): Bacteria > Bacillati > Bacillota > Bacilli > Caryophanales > Paenibacillaceae > Paenibacillus > Paenibacillus sp. HJGM_3. Next base: position 14,006 of record NZ_JBJGED010000014.1, on the reverse strand, counting down.
CGAACGGGCGAGCGGCGTCGTGCACATGATCATGATGAAGCCGGTGCCGCATCGGGCCTACATGCTCGCCAAGTGGGCGGGGATGGCGACGCTGACGCTCATCGCCTTGCTGGGAGGGGTCGCGGCGGCCTGGTATTACACCGAGCTGTTGATCGGACACGTCGCGTTTCCGAGAATCGCTGCCGGTACCGGCCTATACGGATTATGGCTGCTGTTCATCGCGACCCTCACCCTGCTGTTCAGCAGCTTGTTCCGGAGCGGGGGCGTGACGGCGTTTCTAGCCATGGGCATTACGCTTGTCCTATCGCTCTTAACGGGGACGCTCGGCAATTGGATGCGCTGGGGTCCGGCGGCGCTGACGGAGCACTCCAACACCGTGCTGCTCCAGGGCGGGCTCGCCGATTCGTTCGGGCTTTGTCTCGCCGTCGCTCTGCTGCTCATCGTGCTGCTCTTGGAAGGGGCCGTGCGTACGTTTCGGGTGAAAGGCGCGTCGCTTTAAACCATTTGCTCGGGCCGCCAAAATCGGGCTGCAAATTTTCCGCCCCGAACCTGCGGAACGAATGGACACTCCACCCTTATTTATAGTACGATATAGAGCAAGGTATAGCCGGCCGGATAGATAGCGAGTTGTATCCCGGCCGAGGAGCCGAACTCTGGGAGCCAGTCATATTATGTTTGGGTCGAGGTTTGCCCTGCGCAAGCCTTGGTAGGGGAGGAACGGACATGTTTCGCTTGGGGCAGAGAGTCGTTTTCGTCGGCGACAGCTACGAGTTGAATTTTCCCGTCGGGGAAGCAGGATATATTATTGCCTACGACCGCAACGCGGACAACGTCTTCGATTACGTCGTACGGGTGCCGAAGCTGAACAAGCACTTCTACGTGCCGGCGGCTGACATCGAGCTCGAGGAGCTGCTGCTGCAGCAGGAGGCGGACCGCATCGAGCGCGAGGCGCTGATCGATTACGCCTTGGCGACGAAGAACGAAGAGCTGTTTCGCAAAATCATGAACGGGGAAGAGGCGGAACCGACGCCGGAGACGAACAAGGACGTACAAAGTCGTGAAGATTTTATTAAGCAAATCAACCTGAAGGCCTGGATCTAGCACCCGGATCGTTCCGACTGATGCCGAGCGATTCCGAGATGCAGCTTGCTTGACCCATAATAGAGCCTTAAGATGCCCATCCGGCATCTTTTTTTGCGTCCGGGCGGCCCCGCCGAAATGCTTCCGTCTGCGGTCCAGCCAATGATTGACATGCGCTCGCCAGGTACGCTATGATGAGTAGCATCAAACTTAATCGGGAGGCTTTACCGGAACATGAAAGAACCACAGCATAAAATATTGGACTGCACCATTCGAGACGGGGGTCTCGTGAATAATTGGGATTTCAGCGTAGACTTCGTACGGGACTTGTACTACTCGCTCAATGCGGCGGGTGTAGATTATATGGAGATCGGCTACAAAAACTCGCCTAAGCTGCTGAAGGGGGCCGATGCGGGGCCTTGGCGCTTCCTCGACGAAGCGTTCCTGCGCGAAGTCATTCCACAGAAGGGCGATACCAAGCTGTCCGCGCTCGTCGATATCGGCCGGGTGGACGAGAACGATATCCTGCCTAGAAGCGAGAGCATGCTCGACATGATCCGTGTGGCGACGTATGCGAAGGATTTGGACAAGGCTTTGGAGCTGGTGAACATTTTCCACGCCAGAGGCTATGAGACGTCGCTCAACATTATGGCGCTGTCGCATGTCATGGAGCATGAGCTGCTGGAGGCGTTTAAGGAAATCGTGGAAAGTCCGGTAGACGTCGTCTACATAGTAGACTCGTACGGCAGCCTCGATCATAAGGATTACAAGCACCTGGTCGACAAATTCAAGAAGCACCTCCCGAACAAGTCGCTCGGCATCCATGCGCACAACAACATGCAACTCGCGTTCTCCAACACGATTACCGCCGCGGACTTGGGCGTGACGTTCCTGGACAGCTCGGTGTACGGCATGGGCCGCGCCGCCGGCAACTGCAACACGGAGCTGCTCGTCGGCTACCTGAAGCACGCGAAGTACGAGATTCGTCCGATTCTCGAAGTGATCGAGCGCCGCATGATCCCGCTGCGGGAGAAGGTCGAGTGGGGCTACATCATCCCTTACATGATCGCCGGCATGCTGAACGAGCATCCTCGCGTCGCCATGGCGCTGCGCAATTCGGATGACAAGGACAAGTACGCGGAATTCTACGACAAGCTGACTTCGGCCGAAGTGGCGAGCGCAGAGTAACGAGACACCCTAGTGCGAGATCGCCCCTGCCTGTTCTGCCTTAGGAACGGGCGGGGGTTTATTTGTGTTTATTTCGATGTAGGCATGCCCTGAAGAACGCGTCAGAAACACTCACATAATGCGTTGAGTTAGCCGGGGATGTAAGCTATAATAGTGGGATGATTAGGCCGAAACGAGGTGCTGAATAGATGAGTATTACCGTGGAAGTCGTCGAGCATGTGGCCAAGCTGGCCCGTCTGGACCTGAGCGAGAAAGAAAAAGAAACGTTTACCGGGCAGCTGAACGCGATTCTGAAATACGCGGAGAAGCTGAACGAGCTCGACACGTCGAACGTGGAGCCGACCAGCCATCCGATGCCGCTCGTGAACGTGATGCGAGAGGATGTGACGCGCCCGTCGCTCCCGATGGAGAAAGTGCTGCGCAACGCACCGGACGAAGAAGACGGGCAGTTCAAAGTCCCGGCTGTGCTCGAATAAGCTTAAGAATTTGACTCGGGGTCCCCGCAAAGGGGCTTCGCCGGGAATAAGCTTCGAAGGCCATCTCCACTTTGTGGGGTAAAAATAGTAAGGGGGTAGCTGCTTTGTCTTTGTTTGACCTGAACCTGCAAGAAATTCATAACCGTCTCGCGGGCAAAGACTTGTCCGTCTCGGATCTCGTCGACCATTCCTATCGCAGGATCGGGGACGTCGACGCGAAGATTCGGGCGTTCCTGACGCTCGATGAGGAAGCGGCCCGCCGCGACGCGCGCGTGATGGACGAGCAGTTGGCCGGCGCAGGCGTCGGCAGCGAGCGGGGCTTGCTGTTCGGCCTGCCGGTCGGCGTGAAGGACAACATCGTCACCGAAGGGCTGACGACGACGTGCGCCAGCCAGTTCCTGAAGAACTACAATCCGATCTATGACGCGACCGTGGTCCAAAAGCTGCGCAGTGCCCAGTCCGTTATCATCGGCAAGCTAAATATGGACGAGTTCGCCATGGGCGGCTCGAACGAGAACTCGAGCTTCTTCCCGACACGCAACCCGTGGAACGCCGACTTCGTGCCGGGCGGCTCGAGCGGCGGCTCGGCGGCGGCGGTGGCGGCAGGCGAAGTGTACTTCGCGCTCGGCTCCGATACCGGCGGCTCCATCCGCCAGCCCGCGTCGTACTGCGGCGTCGTCGGACTGAAGCCGACGTACGGGCTCGTCTCGCGCTTCGGCCTCGTGGCCTTCGCCTCGTCGCTCGACCAGATCGGGCCGCTCACGAAGAACGTGGAGGACGCGGCCTACGTGCTGCAGAGCATTGCGGGCCACGATCCGATGGACTCCACATCCGCGAACGTCGACATCCCCGACTACATCGGGGCTTTGACGGGGGATGTGAAGGGGCTCCGGATCGCCGTCCCGCGCGAGTACTTGGGCGCTGGCGTGGATCCGAAGGTGAAGGAAGCCGTGCTCGCGGCGCTTCAGGTGCTGGAAGGACTCGGCGCCGTCTGGGAGGAAGTGTCTCTGCCGCATACGGAGTATGCCGTCGCCACTTACTACCTGCTCGCTTCCTCGGAAGCGTCGTCCAACCTGGCCCGCTTCGACGGGGTTCGGTATGGCGTCCGCGCCTCGGAACCGGCGAACCTGCTCGACCTGTATCACCAGTCGCGCAGCCAGGGCTTCGGCGCCGAAGTGAAGCGACGCATCATGCTCGGCACCTACGCGCTCAGCTCCGGTTACTACGACGCGTACTACAAGAAGGCGCAGCAGGTCCGCACGCTGATCAAGCAAGATTTCGACCGCGTCTTCGAGCAGTACGACGTGGTGATCGGCCCGACCGCGCCGACGCCGGCCTTCCGGATCGGCGAGCAAGTCGACGATCCGCTCACGATGTACTTGAACGACATCCTGACCATTCCCGTCAGCCTGGCCGGCATTCCGGCGATCAGCATTCCGTGCGGCCAGGTGGACGGCTTGCCGGTGGGCTTGCAGATCATCGGGAAAGCGATGGACGAATCGACCGTGCTGCGCACGGCGCATGCGTTCGAGCGGAATACCGGGTATCACAAGCTGCGGCCTGAGCTGTAAGGGGGAATAGACATTGGCAGACCAAAGGTTTGAAACGGTTATCGGACTCGAAGTGCACGTAGAGCTGCACACCCAATCCAAGATCTTCTGCGGCTGCGCCACCTCGTTCGGGGCGTCGCCGAATTCGAATACATGCCCGATCTGCCTCGGCCATCCGGGCGTACTGCCGGTGCTGAACCGGCAGGCGGTCCAGTACGCGATGAAGGCGGCCATGGCACTCAACTGCCAGGTGGCGACGCACAGCAAGTTCGACCGGAAGAACTACTTCTACCCGGATTCGCCCAAGGCGTACCAGATCTCGCAATACGATCAGCCGATCGGCGAGCATGGCTGGATCGACATCGAAGTGAACGGCGAGACGAAGCGGATCGGCATCACTCGCGTTCACTTGGAGGAAGACGCGGGCAAGCTGACGCACGTCGACGGAGGGTACGCCTCGCTTGTCGACTTCAACCGCGTCGGGACGCCGCTCATCGAGATCGTCTCCGAGCCGGACCTCCGCTCGCCGGAGGAAGCGAAGGCGTATCTGGAGAAAATCCGCGCCATCATGCAATATTGCGACGTCTCCGACGTCAAGATGGAGGAAGGATCGCTTCGCTGCGACGCCAACATCAGCTTGCGTCCGTACGGGCAGATGAAGTTCGGCACGAAGGCCGAGCTGAAGAACATGAACTCGTTCCGCGGCGTGCAGCGCGGGCTCGAGTATGAGGAGCTCCGTCAGGCCGAAGTGCTGGCGGACGGCGGCACGATCGTGCAGGAGACGCGCCGCTGGGACGAAGCCCAGGGCAAGACGCTGTCCATGCGGGGCAAAGAGCAGGCGCATGACTATCGTTACTTCCCGGATCCCGACCTCGTGCGGCTATACATCGACGACGAGTGGAAAGCGCGCGTGCGCGAGAGCATTCCGGAACTGCCGGATGCGCGCAAGGCCCGGTACACCTCCGAATACGGGCTGCCGAGCTACGACGCGGACGTCATTACGTCCTCGCTCAAGCTGGCGAACTTCTTCGAGGAGAGCCTGGCTTACACGAAAGACGCCAAAGCCGTGTCCAACTGGATCATGGGCGATCTGCTCGGCTACCTGAATGCGAACGGTGTGGAGCTCGAGTCGGTTCGCATCACCGGTCAAGGACTGGGCGAGATGATCGGTCTGCTCGAGCAGGGCACGATCAACGGAAAGATCGCCAAAACCGTCTTCAAGGCGATGCTCGAGACCGGCAAGCGTCCTCAGCAGATCGTCGAGGAGCAAGGGCTCGTCCAGATCAGCGACGAAGGCGCGATCAAGAGCATCGTGGAGCAGGTCGTGGCCGACAACCCGCAGTCGGTAGCGGATTTCCGCGCCGGCAAGGAGAAGGCCATCGGCTTCCTCGTGGGACAAGTCATGAAGGCGAGCAAGGGGAAAGCGAATCCGGCGCTCGCGAACAAGCTGATCCTGGAGTGCCTGAACGGATAACCTTAAGTTAACATCGTCTGCCTGAGGCAGGAGAGGCAGGAGCCGGTACGTCGCGAGCCCGAGCGGGGCTAGGCGCGTACTGCTCCCTGGTCAACTCCTGCCGGCAGGCGCTTTTTTTCATTCAAGCCACATGAAAGCGCTCCAACTCGGAATACATTATCTTGTACATTTATACAACAAGGGGGGATCGGCATGGATACGGATTTAATCATGAACAGTCCATGGCATATCGATACGTTTCATATTACCGCGCGGCTCTTGCTCGCCGTCCTGCTCGGAGGCTTGGTCGGCCTGGAGCGGGAGCAGAACAACCATGCGGCCGGCTTGCGCACCCACATTCTCGTCTGCCTGGGCGCGGCGCTTATCATGCTGCTCTCCATGTACGGCTTCAACGCGTTCGTCTACGAGCCGCAGGTGCGGATCGACCCGGCGCGTCTCGCTGCGAACGTCATTACCGGGATCGGGTTCCTGGGGGCCGGTACGATCGTCTTCAACGGCTCTTCGATCTCGGGCCTGACGACGGCCGCCTCGCTCTGGGTCGTGGCCGCCATCGGGTTGTCGATCGGAGCGGGCTTCTATTATCCGTCCATCATCGGCACCCTTATGGTCCTGATGAGCCTCTATATTCTGAACATAGTCGAGAAAAGATGGATCCGCAGCCGCAAGCGTACACATGTCATTCGCATCGAAATGCCGGATAAGCCCGGGGCGCTCGCCGCCGTATCCGCCGTGATGGCGCGCCGGGCGATCGACATTCGCAAGGTAAACATCGAAGAGAAGGGCCGCGTCGGCGATCAGGAGTTTATTGCGATCAGCCTATCGGTTAAGATGCCGCGGGCGGACATTCTGCTGCCGGTCACGGACGAGCTTCGGCAAGTGGAAGGCGTCCTCGGTGTCGCGATCGAGTAGGACGGGCGAGCCCATCCTCGCCTACCTTAAAAACACGGGACCATTGGTTTCGTGTTTTTTAGATTATTTTTGAAGGGAATTTGGAATCACGTACGTCTAATTGTTGAAGCACAAAGGCGGTGAAATCGATGGAACGATCCGAGGCATCGGACGAACAGCTGGCGCTGCAGGCCGGCCGTGGAGATCCGCTGGCGTTTCGCGAGCTGGTAGAGCGGCACAAGAGCTATATCTTCACGCTTCTGATCCAACTGATCGGACATCGGGAGACTGCGGAGGACTTGGCGCAGGAAGTATTCCTCAAGCTGTATCGGTCGCTACCGCAATTTCGGGCCGAAGCCAAGTTCACGACATGGCTGTACCGCATCGCCGCCAATACAGCCGTGGATTACAAGCGCGCGAATTCGCGCAATCCGCTCCTGAAGCTGCTGCGGCTCGGTCGGGACCCGACTGCGATGCCGACGGCCAATCCGGTCGACGAGGATCCCGAACGGAGCGCCGTGGCGAAGGAAGCCCAAGCGCTGATGCAGCGGTTAGTCGGCGGCTTGCCGGACAAATACAAGCTGATTTTGTTTCTGTACCATTATCGGCAGCTTTCGGTCCAGGAGATTGCGGCGATCGCCGGGCTGCCGGTCAAAACCGTCGAAACCCGTCTATACCGCGGACGCGCGTTGCTGAGAGATCGATGGAAGGAGGCCAACCCTCATGAGTTCCAGGCAGGATTCGAATGACATACGAGAACGGTTGAAGCTGGAGCACCCTTCGAACGATTTTACCGACCGGGTGATGCGGGCCATTCAGGAGGAAGGTCGGCGAACCCAATCCGGAGCGCCCTCAAGAAATGTACGCAGCAGGGGGATTGGATCCGAACTTCTGAACGCATTGGTGGCTTCTGCCGCTACCTTCCTGTTCATCTCGGCCGGGGTTTGGTCGGATCTGCTCTCGCTGCAGGGCGGAGAGTTCGGACTCGCGGTCCGGGATACGGTCGCGGGGACGCTTTATACCGGGATCGACTGGATTTCGGCTGCCATTCAGGCACTCTAGGACCACGTACAATAATAAGAACAAGGAGGGATCCTCCCATGTCGGAGCAAGACCAACAACCCCCAATGCCGCCGCTTGGCGAACAACCACGCGAACGCGTGCAGGATCGGCCATCCGGCCGGCCTTCCCAGCCGTTTAACCCGCCGCCGCATGCGCCTTTCGGTCCGCCGCCGCACCAATCGATGCCGCCGGCCGGGTTCCCGTTCGAGCCGTACATGCCGCCGCCGAGGCGCAAGAGCAAGTTCGCGGCCGCCCTGCTGGCGCTCTGTATCCCGGGCACGGGCCATTTTTACTTGGGCCAGATGCAGCGCGGGATTATGGTGATGCTGGCGATTATTCTCGATATTTTCGCCATCGTGCAGCTGTCCGTCAGCGTCAATGCTAGCATTCCTCTTATCACCCTGTTCTCCCTGCTTCTGCCGGTCATCTACTTCTACAATATTTTCGATGCGCTGCAGCTGACGGACCGGATCAATCACCGGTACGATCCGATGTTCGGGGACCCGAATGAGCTGTACGGCGGGGCGGGGGATCCGCTTGGGTCCGGCCTGCAAACGATCACGCGGGGCAATCGGGCCGGATGGCTGCTTATCGGGGTAGGAGCTCTGTTCTTCTTCCTGAGCCACAAGCCCGACTGGCTGACCGGTGTTGTAGACACGATCGGGTCCTATGCGGGGGCCGTCGTTTTAATCGTGATCGGGGGGTACTTGTTCCTACGGAAGAACAACAATCCGTAACGGACGGAAAATAGACGAAAGGGGTCATGCACCATGATTAAAGTGGGGAGATTTACATCGGCGCTCATTTTACTCGCGGTCGGTGTTCTGCTGCTGCTCGATCAAATGGGCGATACGAATTATTTAGGCTATATCCTCGATTGGTGGCCGGTTATCTTGATCCTGCTCGGCATCGAGTACTTGTGGGTCAACATTCGGCACCAGAAAAGCGACCGCCAGCTCCGGCTGGATGTCGGAGGCGTGCTGATCGCGGTGGTCATCGTCATCGGTGTCGTGGGCGTCACGCAGTCCAAGTGGATTCCGACCCAATGGCTGAACGGCATGAACTGGGAGTCCATCGTGAAGGGCGAACTGGGCAAAAAATTCGAGATGGGCACGACGCAAGTACCGCTCGCGGACAAAACCGAGAAAATCGTCATCGACAACCCGTACGGGAGCATCACGGTCCAGCCGGGCAGCGTGAACCAAATCGACATTCAGCGTACCGTCTGGGTGAACCGAAGCGACGACAAGGGTGCGCAAGAAATCGCGAACGGTACCCATCTCGATTACTCGGAAGGCAGTACGCTGACGATCGAGAGCAAAAGCGACATCAACCGGTTCGCGCGCAAGCCTACGATTGAGCTGGTCATCACCGTACCCGAGCGGATAAAGGTGGACTGGCTGATCAAGGGCGAGAATGGCAAGATCGAAGCGGCGAAGCTTCCTGTGAAAGACGAGGTCGAGGTCGACACGACGAACGGCAGCGTGAACGTGTCGAACGTGCAGGGGCGGTTGACCGCTCATACGACGAACGGATCGATCAAGATCGCCTCGATCGCCGGCAAAGTTCAGCTCGTGACATCCAACAGCAGCATTACCGCCCAGGACGTAACCGGCGATGTGGAGATGAAGACGACGAACGGGTCGATCACGACCGAGCGGGTAACCGGCGAGATTCAAGGGAAAACTACGAACGGCCGGATCAGCGTCACGGATGCGCCAGCCGCCTTGAAGCTCGAAACGACGAACGGGTCCATCACCGCGACGAGCCGTGTGGTCGGCGGCGATTGGGAGCTCGATACGACCAACGGCCGTATCGAAGTGCAGCTGCCTTCGAACGGCAGCTACGAATTAGACGGCCGAGGCAGCAGCGTCACCACGAACCTGCCGCTCAGCATCACGGATAAGCACATTCAGGGAAAAATCGGATCCGGCCAATACCGAATCAAGCTGGATACGTCGAATTCGGGGATCTCCGTTCAGCGCGCGGATTGACAAAGTCGCGGCCACGACCGTACAATAAATATTGAACTGGCATATTCAACAAACTTTGTGGTGGTGAACATCGATGACATCCCGATTTGAACAAGCACTAGAAAAACTTAAAACGACCGGTGTCCGAATGACCCCCCAACGACATGCCATTCTCGAATATTTGTTGGATTCCATGAACCATCCGACCGCCGACGATATTTACAAGGCGCTGGAGGATCGATTCCCCAGCATGAGTGTTGCTACGGTGTATAACAACCTCCGGGTGTTTATCGACTCCGGGCTCGTCCGCGAGCTGACGTACGGGGACGATTCCAGCCGTTTCGATTCCGACATGTCGAATCATTATCACGCGATCTGTGAGCAATGCGGCGTTATTGTCGACTTCGACTACCCGCCTCTGCACGAGGTGGAGAACGCTGCTGCGAGAGAGACGGGGTTCCAGGTGCGAGGACACCGCCTGGAAGTGCACGGACTTTGCCCCTCGTGCGCCCGAACGCATTGACAACATTTTGTGATATGTTCATTTAGTAGGACTCCAGTATACTAGACGCATCCGGCTTCTTCCCCAACAGGAGAGGATTCGGGTGCGTTTTTTTGCGGAGATCGGATCAATCGCATTCCTTTGTGGGGCTATGGGGAGGGGAAACTTTGGAGCTATCTGCGAATGACCCGCAGGGCCGTCGCGGGCGGGGCGGCTTTCGAGTCGGCGCTGTTCTGTTTTTGCTTTTGATCGTGATTCTTTCGGCGGCCGCAGGCACTTATTATTGGTATTCCGTCTATTATCCGAATCACGATCGCACGGAACCCGATCTGCACAATATGAAGAAGCCCGTGTTCTACGAGGGCGCCATCTGGAAAGAAGAAGCGCTCGGGAGCAAGGAGAGCTTGAAGCTTCCGCTGTCGCTGGTGCAGGACAAGATCGACCCGGCGTTGCTGTACGAGGCGTCCTCCGATTCCGTCATCATCACGACGAAGGACAAGGTCGTCCGGCTCAAGACGAACAACATTACCGGCATGGTGAATGAGAAGCCGTTCACGCTTCGCTTCCCGGTCGAGAAGTCCGGTGACAGCGTCTACATCCCGATCGATTCGCTGCGCGAGTATTATGCGCTCGACATCCGGGAATCCGAGGAAACCGGGATCGTCATGATTTACAAGGCTGGAGACACGATTCAGTGGGGGACGGTGCAAGGCGCCGGCCGCAAACGAACCGACACGGTCCCCATGCGCAAATCCATCGGCATTAAATTCCCGATCGTGGCGGATTTGGAGCCGAAGGAGCAGGTCGCGATCTTATCCGATCAAGACGGTTGGTACAATGTACAGCGGAAAAACGGGATTGCCGGCTATGTGAAGAAAGACAGCATCGTGCTCGATCATGTGGAGACTGTGCCGGTTCCGAAACCATCCACCACCTTTGTACCTTGGAAGCCGCTCGGCGGCAAAGTGAATCTGACCTGGGAACAAGTCGTCACCAAAAATCCGAATACCGCTCAGATCGCACCGATGCCGGGACTTAATGTGATTAGCCCGACCTGGTTCAAACTGATGGACGGCGAGGGCAATATTAAGAACATGGCGGACGCCGCTTACGTGAAGTGGGCACAGACCAATAACCTGCAAGTGTGGGCTTTATTCGATAATAATTTCGATCCCAAGATTACAACCGAGGCGCTGGCGACTTACGACAAACGGCTCAAAATGATCAAGCAGCTGCTGTCGTTCGCTCAGGCGTATAAACTGCAAGGCATTAATATCGATTTTGAAAATGTGAACCTGAAGGACAAAGCGAACTTGACGCAATTCGTACGCGAAATGACGCCGTTCCTGCACGAGCAAGGGTTGGTCGTCTCCATCGACGTCACGGTGAAGTCCTCCAGCGAGAACTGGTCGATGTTTTACGATCGCCAGGCGCTGAGCGAGACCGTCGATTATATGATGGTGATGGCTTACGACGAATATTGGGCCAGCAGCCCGACCGCGGGTTCCGTGTCCTCTCTGCCGTGGGTGGAGAAGTCGATCGTGCAGATTATGAAGGAAGACAAGGTGCCGCCGAGCAAGCTCATCCTGGGTGTTCCTTATTATACCCGGATTTGGACCGAGCAAACGAAGGACGGCAAAACGTCGGTCACCTCGCGGGCGGTGTTTATGGATACGGCTTGGGGGATTGTGAAGAACAAGAACTTGACGCCCGTGTTCCTGCCGGATGTCGGACAGAACTATGTGGAGTATAAGGACGGAGAGACGCTGAACAAAATTTGGCTGGAGGACGAAGTGTCCATGAAAGCCAGAATCGAGCTGGTGAAAAAATACGACCTGGCTGGGGTCGGCTCTTGGAGACGGGGCTATGAAGTGCCTGCGATCTGGGAGTTGATCAAGAAAACGTTGGAAACCCGGCCTTAACGCGGGCAACCCGGATCGCCTATGATGAGGCATCCGGGTTGTTTGTTTTGGCTAAGTGATTGGTTAGGTCGTCGGCGGCGTTGTTGAAGTTGTCGAGGAGGGCCGATCGGCCGAGTCATCCTCATTGGGCGCGTATGCAGGATCGAACGTCAGCTTCGTCTTGCAGAACATGCAGCGGTCGGTCTTGCCGAGCATCTTCGTCCGTCTGCCGCATTCGGGGCATTCGAGGGACACGGCACTCGTGGAGAGCATGCCCGCCCAGAAGTAGACGGCCACGCTGCCCAGCATGACGATCATGCCGAGGACCATGAAGATCGCGGCGATGACTTTGCCCGCTCGTCCCCAATCGAATACGATGCCGGCCAAGCCTACGATCATAACCGCCATGCCGCCCATCGTGAGCAGCAGGCCCCATAGCCGGAATTCATTGATTTTGCTGGATTTGAAAAACAAGTGGGATCCCTCATTTCCCGGTCACCTGGAATTCATAATTGTCCCTCGCGGGAGGCAGGAAACCGAATGCCTTGTGTAGAAAATATGGAGTAGAGCTTGTAGTGATGAAAATGAACTGCCCAATCGCTATCGTATGTAAAGCTGGAGGTAAGCGATGGAATCCGTTAAAGAGCATATCCGGCTCCGGTATGCACCCGATGCTGCCTTGAGGGGCGCTCTACTCGTGCCGAATCCCGCCCCTTCTAGTCCTCTGGTCGACGGACTGGACGGACTCGTGCTGATCGTTCGCGATCAGGAGGATGGGCTAAGATCTCTATCCCATTATAGTCAAGACGGTTTCCGTATACAAGAACGATGCCTGAGCCCGGCTCAGTTGGAGTCGTGGATCGTGTACGGTCCGACTCGAAGCGTTATCCAGTGGATGTTGCAAGGAGAGATTGTTATGGATCCTCATCTGTATATGGAAGGATTGCGCGAACGCATCATCGAATATCCGGAAGAGCTGCGCCTGCAGAAGCTGCAGATGGAGTTCTCGCAGTTCGTGCGGAGCTACCAGACGGGCAAGCAGTATATGCAGGACGGTCACTTGCTCGATGCGTTCAGCAGTGTCCTGGAATCGCTCGGGCACTGGGCGCGCATCGTCATTATTGAGGAAGGGCTGCATCCGGAGGTGCTGGTGTGGGCTCAGGTGCGCCGCATCAATCCGGGCGTGTATAAGCTGTACGAAGAGCTGCTCTCCAATGAGGAGACGCTGGAGCAACGGGTGAAGCTCGTGCTGCTAGCCTGCGAATTCTCCGTTATGTCGAAGATGGAGAGCTGCTGCTCGATTCTGCTCAATGTGATCAAGAGCCGTGAGGCTCCGTGGAGTTTGAAGGAATTGGCCGAGGATGCCGAGCTGAAGGCGCTGGATCTGGAGCTTCCGATGCTGATTACGAAGATGTCGCGCAAGCAGTTGATCCGCGAGGTTGCCGTGTCGGAGGACGATTCGCTCTGCCTCGAGCTGCGGTATACGGTGTGCACGTGAACGATGCGCTTGGCTGGGGAACCAGCTGAGCGTTTTTTGTTTCCGACCTGATTGATTTTTCTAACTTTTCGAGAAGGCTTGACTTTGTTCGAAGGGGTGTGCTAAATTAGTCTTCGCCCCATCAAGAGAAGTCGACATCGTTCGACCGATCGAAGGACGAAGAAAAAAAGTTCTTGCAATGTTGTGGGCTGATGTGGTATATTAATAAAGTCGCTGTTCGGACGGCGCTGCTGTCGACGACGACGGGATTGTTCCTTGAAAACTGAACAACGAGCGTGCAAGTATAGCGAACTTCGGTTCGCAAACAAGCTAGTTTTGAAATGAGCAAGTCAAGCTTTATCCTTTATGGAGAGTTTGATCCTGGCTCAGGACGAACGCTGGCGGCGTGCCTAATACATGCAAGTCGAGCGGATC